>JAZRNU010000093.1:0-12855 GCA_045648325.1 Eubacteriales bacterium
TTCTCGATTGGCGTATTTTAAATTGGAAGCCGCAAAACGTTCACTATTGGTTGTTACTTTCAAAAATCACGAATGCTTCAGCCTAATACGAGAAAAAGGACATCCTTGCGGATGCCCTTTTTGTTTGGGATCGACACTCAAAATAGAACCGGTCTAAAAACCTGATTTTTTATACAATTTTCTTTTTATAATACTTTTCTATGAACCTTTTAGTTTTTCTTGTTTTTTGAATTTCACCAACCACAAAAAACGGTCTTTTTTCTTTTTTAGGATAGGCAATTACATAGTGCGGCAATCCGCCACCAGCACCAATCCAACTACCCATTAGTGAGATGTTTCTTATATCGCTCCATTTAATTTTTTCTCTTTGACCAAAGTTATAAACAATTTCAACACATTCATCAGAAAAAACGAAATAAAACGGTGAAATTACAAACACAAACACAGGTAGTAAAACGAAAATCCCAAACATAATACTCAAGCCAATATCTCTTTCTATTGCACAACCTATAGAAAGACTGATAAAGATAAGAAAAAGAACAAAACAAAGAATTAAAGGTGTATTAAACGCAATATATTTTTTGTTCACTCGCATCACCGCCTTGGCTGTATTATAGCATAAAAACGGCGAAGCCGCAATACTTATTACCTATTATTTCTTACTTATTACCTTCCAAAAATCCCGTTCAAACCATTATTTGAAGTAAGAGCGAAGAGGTAAGAGGTAAAAAGTAAAAATCCCGCACTTTCGTGCAGGATTTTTTGTCATTCGTGTCTGAAAAAGAACTGGGTGAAAACCGAGAATTTTCTTTATTTTATAATACTTTTAGTCCAATTCCCATCAACAAATAAATGACGTTTAGAAAAACAAGTAACTGTCCCAAAAAATGGAATTCAAAAATGTTTAGGAGGAAATCCGTAATTTATTTATTTTACAGTAGTAAAGATTCGTTCCATCATAATATCTGTTTTCAGAATCGTATCCACAATATCTAACTTTTACCCAATCACCTTTTTGGTTTATCCCCTCAATATAAAAGCTATATTGATGGGATTGATCGTAGGTTATATATCCAATTTGGCTTGAACCTTCTTCACTTAAATCTTTGCACAAATAAACGCCTTTTATTCCATCAAGCACCACAGCTGATTTAATATTTTCAGCAGAATAATTAATAAATGTCGCTTCGTCTTTATTGTCGGTGACATATTTGCACATAATATAAGCAAAGCCTTGCGATAGATAAGGATACTCCACCTTATACCAAGTTCCGTTGGTGGCTATGACCTTCAAAGCTCTTCCGACAGAAACATTCTCACAATAATTTTTGTTATCATCAGTAGTTGTATGTAAGCTAACTTTTCTAATAGAATACACTGTTTTATTTTCCTGTTGCCAACCGGAAATAGCAGTTCCGTATGTAAATGTTGAACTACCTTTTTCACCACAACTGCACGAATAATAATATATAGCAGGACTGCTTGTGGTTGCTTTTGATTTTTGATATTCAATATTAGTGTTCTTTTGATTGTATGTATGTGCTAACTTTTTACCATTATAGAATGTAGAAACACCTTTTTCTCCACAGGAACAAGAGTAATAATAAGTAGCAGTGTTTTGGCAGGTTGCCTTAGATTTTAGAAAATTTGCAGATGTAACCCTTTGGTCAAAAACATGCGAGTGCACTGTAACGTTTGATTGTGTCGAAGATGATGTTGTACTTGTGTTGCTTGACGCTTCTGTCTTGTTGGATATTTCTGTATTGCCAGATGTTTCCGTATTGCTAGATGTTTCCGTATTACTTATTGGTTCTTTCTCAATACTGCAAGCACAAAAACTAAATACAAGAACTGTAGCCAACAATAAACATACTATTTTTTTCATAAAATCACCGACCTTTAAGTGTATTATAGCACATTTTCCGATGTTTTGCAAGAGTTGAGGGGGGAAATTTAATGAAGCATTCGCTTCGCGAATATGAAGCAGAATCCTTGCGGCTTCTGTGAAGCGGCAACTCCGTTGCCATGAAGCGAAGCGCGAAGTTACCTTTCCGTGTGGCGAAGCCACGCTTCATAGAACGAAGTTCTGCTTCATTCTTCATGCGCGTCAGCGCGCTTCATTTCCAAAACAAAAAGCACTTCGTAAGAAGTGCTTTTTGTTTTGGAGGCGCCACCCGGAATCGGACCGGGGGTGAAGCTTTTGCAGAGCTCTGCCTTACCGCTTGGCTATGGCGCCGAATTCTAAATTTTCTTTTTTTAAAATCAAAAGACGCAGATATTTTTAAAATATTTGCGTCTTTTGACTACTGGAGCGGATTACGAGGCTCGAACTCGCTCCCTCCACCTTGGCAAGGTGGCGCTCTACCAGATGAGCTAAATCCGCATTGATGGTGCCTCCGGGCGGAATCGAACCACCGACACGAGGATTTTCAGTCCTCTGCTCTACCAACTGAGCTACAGAGGCAGAACATTGGATGACTGCCAAATTTTATTCCCGAAGGAATGGCGACTTTGAAGGGGCTCGAACCCTCGACCTCCGCCGTGACAGGGCGGCGTTCTAACCAACTGAACTACAAAGCCGTATATGGTGGGAACAACAGGGCTCGAACCTGTGACCCTCTGCTTGTAAGGCAGATGCTCTCCCAGCTGAGCTATGCTCCCTCACCGAATGTTCGCCGCCTTCTCTTCAAGGCGCTCCACTATTATACCTCTACTTTTTAGATTTGTCAATACCTTTTTTGAAATTTTTTCAAAAAAATTTTTCCATAACCTCTTTTATATTTTATGCCGTTAATGTTATAATATATCCATCATTATTTTACAGGAGATTTTCTTATGAATAAGCGAGTTTGTATTGTTACCGGCGCCTCATCGGGCATTGGCTTTGAAACAGCTAAGCTTCTTGCCAAAAACGGCGAAACGGTTTATGCCGCGGCAAGACGTCTTGACAAAATGGAGCCGTTAAAGGAGTTTGGGGTTATACCCGTTGAAACCGACGTTACCGACGAGGGTGAGCTTTTGGCTCTTATAAACAAGGTCTATAATGAAAACGGAAAAATCGACGTTTTGATAAACAACGCGGGCTACGGTCTTTACGGTGCCGTTGAGGAGGTTTCAATGGGAGCCGCAAAGGCACAGTTCGAAGTAAACTTCTTTGCCGCCGCAAACGCCGCCAAAATGGTTATGCCCTATATGCGTGCGCAAAAAAGCGGTCTTATCATAAACGTAACCTCTATTGCAGGAAAGATCTATTCCCCCATGGGAAGCTACTATCACGCTTCGAAGCACGCGCTTGAGGGACTTTCCGACTGTCTTCGCGTTGAAGCCGCACAGTTTGGCGTTAAGGTAGTTATGATCGAGCCGGGACTTATTTCCACCTCGTGGAGCGGAATTATGTTTGATAACCTTGAAACCGATTCCACCCGCACCGTCTATTACGAAACCGCAAAGGGCGTCGAGGGAATGTATAAGAATTTCAAATACTCTCACCCCTCGGTTATTGCAAAAACAATTTACAGGGCAATGAATGCAAAAAATCCCAAAGCGAGATACCGCGCGGGAAAATATGCAAATCTTTTCGTTATCGCCCACGCGCTTTGCCCAACCAAGCTTTACGATATTATTATGAAGCTTACCGTAAAGGGCGGAAAATAAAAATTAAGAGATACCCGATTTCGGGTATCTCTTTTTCATTTTAACTGTTTTTAGCTAAACGGATATATTTTTCGAGCAGTACCTTTGCCTTTTTACCGATAATTTCCACTTCTTCCTTTGTAGCATCTCCGATTGCGTAGCGGTAAAGAAGCTCTCCGTCTGCAAGTGCCTGCTTATCGTGAACGGGGAAATAGCGTTCCATCAAAAAGGACGCATATTTCTGCAAGCGATATTCGCCCACAAGACGGTATTCCGCCGAGATGGTATCAACCGCAACGGAGTATTTTTCCTTTACGGCGTCAATTATATCCTTACGCCCGCTTGACCTTGCAAAAACAATTGTGGAGCATATATCCCAGTTGCGGTTTGCCGAGGTTGAGCAGTGGCTATCGGTCGAGCCGACTATCGGGTGAACCCTGCCCTGCTTGTATTCCTCGTAATAAAGTGCCGTTTGGAGTCCGTTTTGCGCATAGTAGTTTTCTCCGCCCAGAACCTCAAAGGCATCGAATGGATGATTTTTGAGCATTTCAAGGGTGAAATCCTCAGAAATCTGATAAAGATCGGATATCCAATAGGGGTGACAGAAAATTCCAAGACCGTCCGACTTACGAATCTTGTCAAATGCCCAGAGGCACACGGCGTAGGAAATGCTGTCTACCGTTTTGGGAAGTCCGTTTTCCTTTGCCTTTTTCTCGGTTTCTCGGATCTCGTTCCAGTATTTCTCCATTTCGTAAACCGCAGGAGGATTTTCAAGCTCTGATGCCTTGCGACCATTTTCTTCTCCGTTTGTTTCCTTAAAGTTATCGGAATCGGGGAGTAATCCGTTTACCGAAAACAGGCCGCCTGCGTTTACTATGTGAACGGGCGTGCCGGGAAGATGCACCTCTTCACCCGGTAAGATTGCAAGGGGGCTTTCCACTCCCTTATAAGCCTCAATGGCTTTTAAGGAGGGATAATAACGTCCGTGGTCGGTTATGAAGATAAAATCGTAGCCTTTTCTTCTGTAGTTTGCGCAAACTATCTCGGGGGATTCTCTGCCGTCGGAGCAGTTTGTGTGCATGTGAAAATCGCCGCGCAAGGGGTAGCGGCAGGAAAGATCCTTTTCAAGCGCATAGACGTTAAGCTGTGCAACGCGCTCGCCGTTTTTATAGATGCGAACGAAATATTCTCCCTCACGGCTTGCGGTGTATGAAAAGTTAAGCGTTCCGTTTTGTTTGGTGCTACAGGCAATGTCAGTTTTATTCCATTTATTGAACTCCTCATGATGAGAGCCTGCGGTTGCAGAGTGGACGGTTACGGTATATTCGCCAAAAAGCCCCTTATTTTCTCCAAACGACTTTACGGTAAATTCAACCGCCTCGTTTACGGGAAAAACCAAGGGAAAAATATCATAGGTATTACGATTGAAAGCTGACATATAAATTCTCCTTAAATAAAATTTCAAGGGGTATTAAATACTGTTGTCATAGCGAAGGAAAAAGTCGCAAAGCGCCTTTTCGCATCTTTCGGTTTCAACAAGATACGAAAGACCGTGAGTTGCCTCATCGACTATATGAAGCTCTTTTTCCGATTTTGCCGCCTCAAAGTTTTCATAGCTCATTTTCGCGGGTACGAAATCGTCCTTGCCGCCGTGAAGGAAAAAGACGGGAAGCTTATTTACCGAAAGCGCCTTTTTCGCGCTCGCTTCCTTTAGTGAAAAGCCCGCAAAGATTTTGCAGTAAAGGTTTGCAAGGTTAAGAGAAGGAAATGCGGGCATTTTCATATAATGGTTTACAACGTGGGTGCAGATATCCCACGGCGAGCTGTAGCCGCAATCGGCAACGATGCCAACCACGTTTTTGGGCAAATCAAGCTCCGAAGCCATTAAAACGGTGGCGCCGCCAAGGGAGATGCCGTCTAAAAATATAGGAAGATCGGGGTTTTCCTTTGAAAGGTATTCTGCCCACGACAAAACGTCGAAGCGTTCCTTTACGCCGAAGGTGACGTATTTGCCCTCGCTTTTTCCGCAGGCGCGGTGGTCGATTACAAGAAGATTACAGCCAATTGAATTATAGTATTTCCATACGCAACCGAAATCTCTTGAGCCGCGGCTCTGGTAGCCGTGAACGCAAAGGACGGTCCTTTTTGCATTTTCGGCAGGTAAATAAAGGGCAGAAAGCCTTAAGCCGTCGTAGCTTGTTATGAAAACCTCTTCGGTATTCTGTGCAAGTAAATCCTTCTCACCGCTTTTTATCGTTTCGGTAAAAGCACCGAGGTCTGCGGTAACGAGCTTGTTTTTTGGGTTTCTTTTAAAGCTTTTTAAAAAAAGAAGGTAAACGGCAACAAAATAAAAAACAGCCGTTGCCGCCAATATTGAAAAAAATAATCCGAAGAACAGTTCCATACCTTTAAAAATCCCTTTCAAAGCCCGATGTGCAAAAGCTTTATATATTTGTTTTAGATCTAAATATCTATTACTTTTTAAGCAGTACCTCAAACTATATTTTAGCACATTTCCTTTAACGTGTCAAACAATTTGAGCCTTCAGGCATTGCCTTTTCCCTTACTTTTTAAAAATAAAGGACCTCTGTTGAGGTCCTTTGTTATTTGAAAGGGTTGTACAAATTCGATGCCTTCTGTTTTTTTAACCTATGTATTTGAACCCCTACATATTTTATAATTCGTCGGCAAAGCCGACACCTTTACTTCTTCACTATTCACTATTACTTATTACTTGCCAAAATCGACAAAAAGTGAATAGTGAAAAGTGAAAAGTTAATAGTGAAAAAGTAAAATCGACAAGCTTCTGTAGAAACTTGTCGATTTTGGAGCGGGTGATGGGAATTTCTCGCAGTCAGCGCCAAGGCGCTTCCTTTGGGCGAATTCAAAACAGTCCCCCGGACTGTTTCTCCGTCACAGCCGCTTCTCTTCGCTCGCGTCTGCTCCCATTCGCAGTTCGATTCCCATCGTTTTAAAAAACAAAAGGACCTCGTAAGAGGTCCTTTATTTTTTGGAGCGGGTGATGGGAATCGAACCCACGCGACCAGCTTGGAAGGCTGGAATTCTACCATTGAACTACACCCGCATTTTTAATGCTATAAAAGTATATCGCATAATCGCGGTTTTGTCAAGAGTTTTTTTATTAAAAAATTTCTGACATTTTTTTGCAAACTCTTTACCCCCCCGAAATTTATGTTATAATATAATCACTTATTATCGGCAAGGAGAATCAGCAGTATGTTAAAGGTTATAAAAAACAATTTTCGAATGATACGGCTCGTTTTTCGCTATTCAAAATTTTATTTTCTTCTTCATACTCTCTACGCATTGTTCAGGGCAGCTTACACCTTTTTAAACGTTTATCTTATAAAATGGTTTTTTGAAATTTTGGAAAGCGGCAGACCCTTTAAGGAGCTTATTGCTTTTCTTGGCATTTTCGTGATCGCATCCGTTGCAGTCTATTCGCTTATCACCTTTTTAGATCGATTTATAACTCTCAAATTAAACGTTAAAATCTCCGAAAAGATAAACCTTGCCCTTATTGAAAAAATCAAATCGATAGATTACGAATGCTTTGAAAATTCCGAATTCTACGATAAATACACCCGCGCACTCGCCGAGACGGGCTCGAGAGCGCTGGAGGTCACAAATACCTTTTTCGAGCTTTTCGGAACAATTGCTTCAATTGCCGTTGCCGTTGAGCTGATTTCAACCATAGAGCCGCTTTTCATTTTGCTTGCTTTATTTAACGTCGGCGTAACCTTTGCCTGCCACGCTTTTTACAACAAGACCAATTACAAAGAGGATCTTGAGGGCACGCCCTTCAAGCGCAGACGCCAATACGTAAACAGAACAATCTATCAGCCGGAATATGCAAAAGAAATAAAGCTGTTTCCGATGCACAAGGAAATACTTAAACGAGTTTACAGCGAAGGCGTTGAAGGTCACAACAATCTGATTAAAAAGTATGAGCCGAGAAAAATTGCCGTCTATACCTTTCAGATGTTTCTCGATGATGCCCTTCGCACTATTATCCCTTGGTGGTACATTGCCGTAAACGTCATAAATAAAACCCTCACGATATCAAATGCCTCGGTCGTAATAAACGTCATAAGCCGAATAAACGCCAATTTCAGAGATATGGCGTATATCCTTATGGAATACCACTCACACAGTCTTTTCATTGAGAATCTAAACGTTATTATGGATTATCAGTCGAAAATAGAAAGTGAAAACGGCATTTTGCTTTCCGGGGACGTTGCTCATTCAATCGAATTTAAAAACGTAACGTTTGCTTATCCCGGCGGCCCGGAAATTTTAAAAGATCTTTCCTTTAAAATAGAAAAGGGCGAAAAGGTTGCTCTCGTTGGTTACAACGGCGCCGGAAAATCAACTATCATAAAGCTTTTGATACGTCTTTACGACGTTCAAAGCGGTGAAATTCTCATAGACGGAATCAATATAAAAGAATACAACCCGGTTTCGCTCCGCGATGCCTTCGGACTCATTTTTCAGGATTTCAACGTTTACGCAATGTCGCTTTTGGAAAACGTTTTACTTACGCCCGACTATTCCGAGGAAGAGAGAAAAAAGGCCTACGATGCACTCAAAGGCTCAGGGCTTTTATCAAAGCTCAGTGATGGCGGTCTTGACACTCCCGTAACAAAGGAGTTTAGTGACAGCGGAATCTATCTTTCAGGCGGCGAAAACCAAAAGCTTTCACTCGCCCGCGTTTTTGCCAAAAATTGCGGTATCGTTATTCTCGACGAGCCTTCAAGCGCGCTCGACCCGATTTCAGAGCATGAGATGAACAGAAATATGCTCCGTGCCGCAGAAAACAAAACGGTTTTGTTTATTTCGCACAGGCTTTCCTCCGTGGTGGATTCGGATAAAATACTTTATCTCGAAAACGGCGTTATTAAAGAAGAAGGCTCCCACGGAGTCTTGCTGGAAATGGGCGGAAAATACGCCGAAATGTTTAATCTTCAAGCGGAAAGCTACCGTCAAAACCAAATTCTCGAAAAGGAGGAGCTTTTAAAATGAAAAAGATTTTAACTTTCTTTAAAAACAACTTTTTTATTTTGGGAATTATATGGAAAGACAACAAATCCGCCATTTTCGGCAAGCTTTCTCTTTCATTTTTATCTGCTGTAAAATTCTTCTTCGAGGTCTACACGATAAAATGGATATTCGACGCCCTTGAAAGCGGCAAGACCTTCGACGCCGTGTTGCCGCTTTTAATTCTCGCCTCCGTTTGCATTATATTCCCGATTTTTTACAGAGGCTATTATCAGCTTTTGCTCGGTCATTTGCATATAAACAAAACCTTTAAATCGTTAAATCTTTTGCTTGTTGAAAAATCAAAGCAGCTCGATCTCGAATGCTATGAAAATGCAGAATTTTTCGACAACTACACCCGTGCGCTTGCCGATTTAGAGGGGCAGGTCTTAAACACCTTCAATATGCTGGGTTGGTTTTTCGATGCATTCTTTAATCTTATAATTATGCTTTCCCTTTTCGGTGCAATGAACAGCGGCTTACTGATAATAATGGTGCTCACCTTTCTCCTCCAATGCGGTTATTCCTTTATTGAGAACAAGCTTGATTATAAGCGTAATCTTGCCGTCACCTATCCCGAAAGGCAGATAAATTACTCCAAGCGCATTATCTACGAGCCCAAATACGCAAAGGAGATAAAGCTTTTCAAGGGGCTTCCCGAAATTCTCAAAAATCTTTATTCAAAGGGCGTTGCCGCTTTGATAAAGGAGAATATGCAATTTGCAAAAAAGATAACTTTAACTTCAATGTGTTATCACCTTTTGAATTGCCTTTTACAATACGGATTACCGTTTATGATAATCGGATATCAGTATTTTTACCTCGGCACCTCATTGGGAACGGCAGCCGTTCTCGTAAACGCCGTAGCGCAAATCCCCTCAGTGCTTTCGTGGCTTATTTGGACCTTTTCGGCATTTCAGCGAAACAGTCTTTACGTTGACAATTTAAACAAGGTCTTAAACTGCGAGCCGAAGGTGGAAACCGCCGAAGGAGAGAAATACGAGCCAAAAGGCGCGGCAAGCATTGAAATGAAAAACGTAACCTTTACCTATCGCGGAGAAAAAGAACCCACCTTGAAAAATATAAACCTTTCAATCAAAAAAGGAGAGCGCGTTGCTTTCGTCGGACACAACGGTGCCGGAAAGACCTCGTTGGTAAAGCTTATTACACGACTTTATCATCCGGACAGCGGTGAGATCCTTATCAACGGAAAGGATGTCAAAGCCTACGACTCCGATAGTTACCGCAAAGCCTTAGGACTCGTTTTTCAGGATTTCAACCTTTACGCAGTAAATATTATGGAAAACGTTCTGATGAGAGAGATAGACAATAAAGAAGCTGATGAAAAAACGGTTTATGAAGCCTTGAAAAAAGCGGGCATCTACGATAAAATCGCAGCTTTGCCAAACGGTATATACACAGACGTAACGAAGGAATTCAATTCGGAAGGAGTTCTATTTTCTGGCGGTGAAATTCAGAAGATTGCGCTTGCCCGCGTTTTTGCAAAGGAAAGCGATATTATTATCCTCGACGAGCCTTCAAGCGCACTCGACCCGATCGCCGAGCACGAGATGTTCAAAAATATGACCGATGCCGAGGAAGGAAAGACCTCAATACTCATTTCGCACAGACTTTGCTCTGTAATCCACTGTGACAGAATTTTCTATTTGGAGCACGGCGAGATAGTTGAGGAAGGCACTCATGAGGAGCTTATGGCAAAAAACGCGCGTTACGCGCACATGTTTAACGTGCAGGCAGAGAAATATAAAATTACAAGCCAATTCGTTTAAGCTTAAAAGGTCGGCAATATTTTGCCGGCCTTTGTCATTTTTTAATATATTTGAAGTTTTTTGCTTCTTTGCGCTTTACTTTTTCTTTGCTTTAATCTATAATTATAAAAACATTTTCGAAGGGAGCGCTTTATGTCTGCATTTTTTATGTTAATCTGTGTTGCCGTGCTTTACGCCTTTTGCAACGTCAAGGATAAGCAGGCCGTATCCCGCTATAATTTAAGCGGGAATGAATTTACCTTTCTGCTTTCGGCGCCGACCTGTCTTTTGCTTGCCCTCACCCTTCCCTTTCAGAATACATATTTCATTTTATCGTGGCAATCGTTTCTTGCCGTTTTTCTCCTTGCCGTTCAAAAGACGGTTGAGTTTCAGACCTGCGCCGTAATTTTAAAGGTCATTTCTGCCTTTGAGCTCAAGGCGTGGCTCGGATTGACTCTTATAATCTCCTATTTCACCGATCTTCTCTTCGGTGCCGATTTCAGCCTTCTCAAGCTTGTTTTTCTTGCCGCGATGATATTCGGTCTTGCTCTTATCGTGAAATCGGAAAAGGCGGTGAAGATCGACTATAAGGCGCTCGTTATCCCCCTTATATTCTACGTCCTATCAAAATACGGCTACGGTGTTATCATCAAGGGCTTTTCACCTTACGTTTCGCCGTCGCTCCTTTTCGTGCTCGGGCTTGCAGTCGTTTCCGCCTCGCTGATCCCCTTTTTATCCTTTAAGACCATATTTACCGAAAAGAAAAAGGGAACGCTTACAATGCTCGTTGCCAGACTGCCCAACGCCGCGGCTTCCGTTATGGAAAACGCCGTTGTGCTTATAAGCCTTGTCAGCTATTCCTTTATTCAGCCGCTCGTGCTTATTATCCTCTTTTTAACAGACATTGTCAAAAAGGCGCATTATTCGAGGCTGAATATTTTGGGAAGCATAATTTGCATTTTATCGTTTTTACTGTTTCAGATTTTTTAAAACTAAAAGAGAGAGTTAAAGTGCGTGTCCCATAGGGATTTTTAGACAGTATAAAAGGATAGCAAAAATTTTGCTATCCTTTTCATTTTTTCCCCTGCAAAAACACACGACTTTGCCTACAAAGTATAGTGTGCTACACTTTTGAATTTTTCCGCAAAAATTAACTGCTCGATAAATTGGAATTTGAATAGCAAGATTTTCTGAGATGTTATTGCTTGTTCATAACACGTAGTAAAATGCTCTAAAACCGTTGAAAATAAAGGGTTTTCCACAAACAACTCATTTCATCCCACTATACGGTGTTACACCGTTTTACCCTTGTGCCGAGAGATAATAAGGGCAAAATCAAGGGCAAGAATCATCAAAATTTTATGTTTTAGATTTGGGAAACGAACTGTTGCAATGTGAATTTACAAATGAATTGAGGAATCATCGTGAAGAGATCCAAATTATTTGCAATCACATTGCAGTCGAAATCCGGCCTTGTTTTCTTTTTCGTCCTGGCAGCATACAATCTGCTGTTGGGCGTGTATCTGAAAGACTTTTTTGTTCTTTCACCGATGTTGGTGACATTGTATTTGCTATCAGCATTACCGAGCTTATTTTTCGTCCTGAAAATACGGTCAACGCCAATGCGTGCAATCGTACTCGTTGTTCTGTTTTTCGTCCTTGGAATGAGTTTGGTCAGTTCTTTTTATTGCCGCAGGCTTCTACCTATGTTGACGTTTATTGTTACGGCTATAGAAATGATGTACTTCGGTATTGTCGATAACAGTTCCGGCAAAGACAAACTGCTGACGAAAATGTGTGTTTTGACGGTATCGGCACTTACCGTTATAATGCTGTTGTCCTCATATAATTTCGTCTACAAACCGGAGGCTCCGTATCTTTCCAATGGCAGAGATACCCTGTGGGATACACAAACGGAAGAACTTGCTGACGAAATCTGTGCCGGTTGTGATACCGACGAGGAAAAGGTACGAGCATTTTATGATTGGATCGTATCTAACTTTGAGTACGACCATAACTGCTATCCCATTTTCCAATACTTTGATGTTCGCAAGACGCTACAAACCAAGCAAGGCATTTGCTTTGATTTTGCGCACCTGTTCGTCGCGTTCTGCCGAAGTCAAAATATCCCTTGTTACGCTGTTGACGGAATATCCCGTAAGAACAACGTAGATCGGCATACTTGGAACCGCGTGTACTATGATGGAGCTTGGTGGAATGTAGATATCACGACTGACAACTCAAGAACAGCCAACGGCAAAGAACTCTCCGCCTCCCACAAGTTGGAAGGAGCTTTCGTTCCCGACGAGGATTTTTCATAACGAAAATCTATTAAACGAATATGGTAAAAGGACGGTAACCAATTTTGGTCACCGTCCTTTTGATAATAACTTTG
>JAZRNU010000094.1:0-11666 GCA_045648325.1 Eubacteriales bacterium
TATTTCGGTGAATTTCAAAAGAAAGTCAAGAGGCATATTGTCAACGCAATAAAAATCCATATCCTCCATTGCTTCTACGGCGCGGCTTTTACCTGCACCCGACATTCCCGTTATTATAACAAGCTTCATAATTTGTCATTCCTTCTTGATTTCTTTTATCTTATAATTCTTATTTCGGGCTTAAGCGTTACTCCGAATTTTTCGTAAACGATTCCGGTAACCTCTTCCATAAGCCTTGAAAGCTCCGTTTCGGTGCCACCGCCGAGGTTTACAATAAAGCCCGCGTGCTTTGTTGAAATTTGCATTTTGCCAACCGTATATCCCTTTAAGCCCGCGTCCTCAATAAGCTTGCCCGCAAAATGCCCAACGGGGCGCTTGAACGCCGAGCCGCAGGACGGAAGCTCCAAAGGCTGCTTTTCGCGGCGAAGAGCAGAAAGCTCACTCATCTTTTCTTTTATTTGCGCCTGATTTCCTTTTTCAAGCACAAAGGTTGCAGAAAGCACGAGCCAGCCGTGCTTGGAAAAATCGGTTTCGCGATAGCCGAAGAATATTTCATCGGCATTTACGGTTTTCACGTTGCTTCCGTCGAAAAGTGTAATGGATTTTAAAACGTCCTTCATTTCGCCGCCGTAGGCGCCTGCATTCATAAAGACCGCGCCGCCGACAGAGCCGGGAATTCCATGGGCAAATTCAAGCCCCGTAAGAGAATTTTCCGCCGCCGCCACTGCCGCGCGTGAAAGAAGCACACCGCATTCAGCCGTGATCTCTTCACCGTTTACCGCAATGGATTTAAGCTCCTTTGACGAAATTACAGCTCCGTCAAAGCCGCTGTCGGCAAAAACCGTGTTTGAGCCGTTCCCGAGCACTATTACCCTTACATTGCACCTTTTTGCCTCAAAAAAAGCAGTGACAAGCTCATTTGCGGTTTTGGGAACTACGAAATATTTAATTTTTCCGCCCGCCTTCATCGTTACGTGAGATACCGACGGTTCATTTTCAAAAAAATCTATTCCGCTTTCTTTTAAAAGGGTGGTGTATGACATATATCGTCACCTTTGTTTATCAAAGATTTGATTCGTATTCCGCCATAAGTCTTTTATTAAGCTCCTGTGCGGAGTTGTAGCCCATCTTTTTAAGACGGTTGTTCATTGCGGCAACCTCGATTATCATTGCAAGGTTTCTGCCGGGACGAACGGGGATTTTGAGGCTCGGAACGTTTATTCCGAGTATCTCGGTATATTGTTCCTCAAGACCGAAGCGGTCATAATGGGCGTTTTCGTCCCATATTTCGAGGTTTATAACAAGGTCAAGCTTTTCGCTTTCTTTAACGGCACCCATACCGAAAAGGCGGCGCACGTCAACTATTCCGATGCCGCGAAGCTCGATAAGATGTCTTATAATATCGGGCGAGGAGCCAACGAGGGTTTTGTTTGAAACCTTTTTGATTTCAACTGCATCGTCTGCAATAAGACGGTGACCTCTTTTCAAAAGCTCCATTGCCGTTTCACTTTTACCAACGCCGCTTTCGCCAAGCAAAAGTATGCCTTCGCCGTATACCTCAACCAGAACGCCGTGGCGGGTAATTCTTTCGGCAAGCTTTACTCTCAAGCTTGAAATGATATTTGCCATAAGCTCCGATGCGGTGTTATTTACCGTAAACAAAGGAGTGTTCGTTTCCTTTGCCGCCGCTATCATCTCTTCAAAGGGCTTGCGGTCACTTGTTATTATGAGTGCGGGAAAGCCCTGCTTGAAAAGCTGAAGACAGCTCTGATAGCGTCTTTCCGGGCTGAGCTCCTTTAAATAATAGTGCTCAACGCTTCCGACTATCTGGAGTCTGAGATTGTCAAAATGGGCAAGGTATCCGTCGAATTCAAGACCGGGACGGTTTATTTCACTTGTGGTTACGTGTATTTCCTCCCAACCCTCGGGAAGATAAACTCCGTTTAACGCAAATTCCTTTGCAACCTCTGCAAGTTTTACAAAAAGTTCGGGTTGATTCATTTAAAGCACTCCTTTTATCTTATTTGTGTTACCGTTACGTTATTCAAAAATCGCTCTATATTTTCAAATTCGGGGGGCTTTGTTCCTTCCTCGCCAACCTTTGCCGAGGCCGTTGCAACCGCCCACTTTATACTGTCCTTATAGCTTTTTCCCGAAAGTGCGCCGTAGATAAAGCCCGAAAGAAGAGCGTCACCCGCGCCGGTTGTTGAGAGGCAGGTTACGTTTTTTGCCGCGGCATGATATGCCTCGGTTCTCGTTGCAAACACCGCACCCTCTTCTCCGAGCGACACGATTACGTTTGAAATTGACTCTGCACATTTCATTGCCGCAGCCGCTATTTCGCTTATGCTGTCGGGAGCAATTCCGAGATAATCGCAAAACTCGTTGTAATTTGGCTTTATTGCAAAAACTCCGTGATTTTTCGCAATTTCAAGTCCCTTTTTCTCCATATCGATTATTACTCTTGTGCCGTGCGATTTGAAATAGGTTACAAACGCTTCAAGATCGCGCGGAGTATATCCAAACGGCACCGAGCCTGAAATTATTACGGTATCTCCGTTCGAGATGCCCGAAATAAAATCGTAAAGCTTTTGCTTATCGGTGTCGGTCACACCTGCACCCGACTCGTTTACGTCGGTCTGCATACCGCTTACTCTGTCGATTATCTTGCAGTTTATTCTCACCTCGCCGTTTATCGGAACAAAGGCGGGAGTAACGCCGTAGCTTTCAAGGTGCTTTTTGTAACGGGGTATATCTGCCTCTCCCATAAAACCGGTGGCAATGCTTTTAAGACCGAGAACCGCAAGGTCAAGAGATACGTTTATTCCTTTTCCGCTTAAATCCACTCTTGAGGAAACGGCTCTTGTAAAACCGCCCTCCTTGAGATTTTCAACGGTATAGGTTTTGTCTATACACGGATTTAAGGTAAATGTGTATATCATCTTCTACCTCAATATTCAACAAGACTGCCCGTGAGATCGGAGGGCTTTAAGTTATTTTTCTCAAAATACTCTTTGAGGTCGTTTACAACGGAATATGCGGCGTAGGGATCAACGAGGTTTGCACTTCCCACAGATATTGCCGTGGCGCCCGCGATCATCATTTCAATTGCGTCCTCTGCGGTTGAAATGCCACCCATACCGATTATCGGGAGCTTTACGGCCTTATAAACGTCCCTTACCATTCTTACCGCAACGGGAAATACCGCAGGGCCGGAAAGTCCGCCGGTGTTGTTTCTCAATATGGGACGACGGGTATTTATGTTAATTCTCATTCCGAGTAAGGTGTTAATAAGTGAAATACAATCGGCGCCCGAGCTTTCTGCCGCCTTTGCAATCTCGGCAACCGAGGTTACGTTGGGGGAAAGCTTTACTATTATGGGCTTTTTAGTGCTTTTTCTTACAAGCGAGGTTATTTCGGAAACGGCGTCACAGCTTACGCCAAACGCCATTCCTCCTGCCGCAACATTGGGGCAGGAAACGTTAAGTTCAATCATCGAAACGGAGGTTTCGTCAAGAATTTCCGCCATAGCGGCAAATTCCGAAACGGTTTTACCCGCAATGTTTGCAATAACGGTTGCGCCTGCCTCCTCCATAAAGGGAAGCTCGTATTTTACAAAATCCTCGATGCCGGGATTCTGAAGTCCTACCGAGTTTAAAAGCCCCATTGGAGTTTCTGCAATACGGGGAGCGGGATTTCCGAGTCTTTTCTGATAAGTAAGACCCTTTGACGCAATGGCGCCAAGCTCCGAAATGGGATAAAATTCGTTATATTCTCTTCCAAAGGCATAGCAGCCCGAGGAAACGATTACGGGGTTTTTCAAGGTAACACCCGCAATATTTACAGACATATCTATCATTTAAAACACCTCCGAGCCTTTGAAAACGGGGCCGTGCTTACATACCGTGAGATTTTCAGTGGTATCTGCCACCTTGACAGGTGTTACGCAGCAAAGACAGGCGCCAAGGCCGCAGCCCATTCTTTCTTCAAGAGAAACCTCGCAATAGATTTCGTTTTCCTTGCAGATTTCATAAACGCCCTTAAGCATTCCCATAGGTCCGCAGGAAAATACCGCGTCGGGCTTTTCTTCCTTTAAAAGCTCCTTGAATTTATCGGTTACAAAGCCCTTGTCGCCGTAGCTTCCGTCATCGGTTACAACGTGGGTTTTTGCTCCGGTAAATGCAAACTCCTTATCGGTTGCGATAAACGATTTGCTCTTAAAGCCAAGAATTGCCCTTGAATTTTCTTTATATTCCTTTGCCGCCATATAAAGCGGGAAAACGCCAATGCCGCCGCCTATAAGCCAGACCTTTTTGCCCTTGTATTCATCAAGCGAATAGCCTATTCCCAAGGGGCCGAGCACGTTTAAAAGGGTACCGACAGACATTTCGGAAAGCGCCTTGGTGCCCTTGCCTCTTACCTCGAAGATTACCGAAACTACGGCACCCTCAACAGAGTAGATGCTTATGGGACGGCGAAGGTAAAGCGCCTCGGAGCATTTGATATGAACGAACTGACCGCATTTTGCCTTTTTTGCAATGTTTGCGCTTTCAAACGAAAGGATAAAAAGGCCTGTGCGAAGCTCACGTATTTCAACTATAGGTGCAAGATCAACAAATTTTTCCATAATTAACCTCTTATCTAACAGAATTGAGTTCGTCTCTCATTCTTAAAACTTCTTTTCTTGCCGCTTCGGCGTATTTGGTTTCGTCGCCCTCTTTTTTGTAGGCAAGCATTACCGCGCGGGAGGAGTTTACAACAGAGCCAAAGCCCTTACTGTCAAAGCCTCCTCTTACACCCTCTGCGCCGCCGCCCTGGAAGCCGTAGCCGGGAACTAAGAAGAATATCTCGTTAAAGCTTTTTCTCATAGATGCAAGCTGCTCGGGATAGGTTGCGCCTACAACTGCGCCGATTCTTGAATATCCGTAGCTGCCAACAGTTTCCTTGCCCCATTTGGTCAAAAGCTCCATCATCTTTTCGCAAATCATCTCGCCGCTTTCAAGCTTTAAGTCCTGAAGCTCACCCGAGGAGGGATTTGAGGTTTTTGCAAGCACGAAAATATCCTTATCAAATTCCGCCGCCTTATCCAAAAAGGGCTTAACGCCGTCGATGCCGAGGTATCCGTTTACGGTAAGAGCATCTGCCGAGCCGTTTTTGCCAAGGTATGCCTCTGCGTATGCGCCTGCGGTTGAGCCGATATCGTTTCTTTTACCGTCGGCAATTACGTAAATTCCCTTTTCCTTTGCATAAGCCGCGGTCTTTTCGTAAACCTCAATGCCCTTGCTGCCGAATATTTCGTAATATGCGAGCTGGGGCTTGATTGCGGGAACAACGTCTGCGAAGCTGTCGATAAGATTTAAGTTAAATTCAAGGATAGCTTCCGTTACAGACTCGTGCTTTTCCTTTAAAAATGCGGGAATGTAATCAACAACGGGATCAAGTCCGATTACCGAGGGGTTGTTTTTCTTTTCAATAAGTGATATAAGTCTGTCCATTTTACTGCTCCTTGTTATATTTCAGAATAAATTATTTTTCCGTTTGCCACCGTCATAACAACTCTGCCAAAAAGCTTTTTGTTTATAAACGGTGAATTTTTTGATTTTGATTTTATTTCTTTTTCCGTGTAGGTAAATTCCTTATCAAGGTCGATAAAGACAATATCGGCGCAAAAGCCTTCTTCAAGCTTGCCGCCCTTTACCCCAACAATTTCATAGGGCTTAAAAGACATTTTTTCGGTTATCTCTTTCAATGAAAGCTCGCCCGTTTTTACAAGATAGGTGTATGCTGCCGAGAATGCCGTTTCAAAGCCCAAAATTCCGTTTGGTGCCGCCGCAAATTCTCTTGCCTTTTCCTCTGCGGCGTGAGGGGCGTGGTCGGTGGAGATTACGTCAAGAGTGCCGTCCTTAAGTCCGTTTATTATTGCCTTTCTGTCGGATTCTGCGCGAAGAGGCGGATTCATCTTAAAGCTAGTGTTTCCGTTTACCTCCTCCTCGTTAAAGCAAAAATAGTGGGGACAGGTTTCAGCGGTAACGGGTGCGCCATTTTTCTTTGCCTCTCTTATTATCGCAACGCCCTTTTCGGTGCTTACGTGTGCTATGTGAAGCTTTGCACCCGTTTCAAGCGAGGTGTTGCAGTCGCGCTCTATCATTGCCTCCTCCGATTCGGGAGTTACCTTGCCGCAGACGTTTAAAGAAGGGGTTTCGCAGTGGGAGATAAAAAAGCTGCCTGCGTTATAAGCCTTTAAAATTGCTTCCTTGGCAATTTCATCGTTTACTACGGGGTATCCATCGTCGGAAAAGGCGGCGGCGCCTGCTGAAATAAGCTCGTTGCAATCGGTTAATTCGCTACCCTTCTGACCTACCGTTGAAGCCGCTACGGGAAGCACCTTAACGCCAAGCTCTGCGGCGCGCTCGATTACGTAACGAACGGTTTTTGCGTTGTCGGTTACGGGGCTCGTGTTGGGCATGGGCATAACGCTTGTAAAGCCGCCCTTTGCGGCACCCATAAGACCCGTTTCGATATTTTCCTTGTGGGTATATCCCGGATCGCGAAGATGGCAGTGCATATCGAGAAAGCCGTAGGTGGCATAAAGCCCGTTGCAATCTATTATTTCGCCATCGTATTCTCCGTTTGTTATAACGCCGTTTTTAACGGCGATATCGGTTATTTTTCCGTTTACGTTACAGTTTTTAAAAAGCATAGCTACACCTTTACAGAATATTATAATTATCTTATTTTATTATACCAAATTTTAGGTAACTTTGTCTATATATAATTATAAAAAATAAAGAAAAAAACCGCTCGTTTGAGCGGTTTTTATATTATTCCGATTTGGGAAGCTGATATTTTTTGCTGTATTCCTCAAAGTTTTTGTGGAATACCGGCTCTTCGCCGCGTTTAACCTCGTTTAAGTAGCCGTGGGTATCGAATGCCGATTCCTTTATCTGGATTATTGCAACTGCAACGTTGGAGCAATGGTCGGAAACTCTGGAGAAGTTTGTAAGAAGATCGGAGAGTATAAATCCGAGCTCGATGGTGCAGTTTCCGTTTGTGAGTCTTTCAATATGGCGGGTCTTCGATTCGGTGATGAGTCCGTCGATAACCTGCTCAAGAGGCTCAACCTTCTTTGCAATATTGCTGTCGTTTTTATCAAATGCTTCCATTGTGATATTGACGATTTCGTTTACTGCCGCTACCACGACCTCAAGGTCTGCCATTGCACTTTCGGAGAAGGATATCTCCTTATCGTGCATTTCGGTGGCAAGCTCCTGAATATTTACAGCGTGGTCGCCGATTCGTTCAAAGTCGCCTATGGTGTGGAGAATTTCGGAAACGTTGTTGCTTTCCTGCTCCGAAAGCTCGTAGCTGCTCAACTTTACGAGATAGGTGCCAAGCTTATCCTCGTACTGGTCGATCTTTTCCTCTATATCAGTTACATCGGCAGATACCTTTGTATTATAATCCTTAAAGAGAGATATTGCTTTTTCAAGGTTTTCCTTTGCAAGCGAAGCCATCTTTTTGGTTACGTTGCGGCTTTCGGCAATAGCAAATGCAGGAGAGCGCATAAGACGCTCGTCAAGGATTTCATAAGCCTCTTCGGACTTTTTGGCTTTGATAACTACGTTTGCAAATCTTACAAGCATCTTGGAGAAGGGTAACAAGAGTGCGGTGGTAAATACGTTAAATACAGTGTGAACTATTGCAACGCCCACCTCGTTTACGGTGCCGTTTAAAAATCCGAGGGGATAGCAGAGGTTTACGCCGTAAAGGAGAATAAGAGCAACAACAGATCCGATTACATTAAACATTATGTGGATAACCGCAACGCGTCTTGCGTTTTTGTTAACGCCTATTGACGAAAGAAGTGCGGTTACGCAGGTGCCGATATTTGAGCCGAGAATTATCGGAATTGCCATTGCGAAGGTGATATTACCGGTGCCCGCAAAGGCAAGAACGATACCTACCGTTGCCGCGGAGCTCTGGATTATGCCGGTAAATACCGCACCGACCAAAAGGCCGAGTATGGGATTGGTAAATGCAACGAGTATTTCTCTGAATTCGGGAAGCTCTGCAAGGCCCGAAACCGAGTCTGACATAAAGCTCATACCGTACATCAAAACGGCAAAGCCAACGAGTACACTGCCGATATCCGCCTTTTTACCCTTACCCGTCATCATAAGAACAACGCCTATAATTGCAACGATGGGCGAAAAGGAGGTGGGCTTTAACATCTGGATAAAGAAGTTATCGCCATCGATACCGCTTAAGCTGAGGAGCCATGCGGTAAGGGTGGTGCCGATGTTGGAGCCCATTATAACGCCGACGGTCTGCTCAAGCGCCATAATGCCTGAGTTTACAAGACCAACAAGCATTACCGTCATAGCCGACGACGATTGGATCGCAACCGTTATTCCCATGCCGAGCGCAATGCTCTTGAAAGGATTTGAGGTCATTTTACGAAGGGTGCGTTCAAGCTTGCCGCCCGCAACCTTTTCAAGACCTCCCGACATTACCGTCATTCCGTAAAGGAAAAAGGCAAGACCGCCGAGCAACATAAAGAATTGAAAAATATCCATTTTATCACTACTCCGTAGATTTAATGACATAGTTCAATTTATTATATAATAAATTTCGACAGATTTCAAGGGGTGCCGCGCTTTTTTGGCAAAAAACAGCGCTTTTATTTTAACTTTGTCTTTTTTTGGAGTTGACGAAACGGAAATTTAATGGTATATTATTATCGGTCGGTTCGCAAAATCCCGACCTTAATAAAAACTACGAAAAGGAAAATCAAACAATGAAAAGCATCAAAACCCTTACCCTCTGCGGCGTTATTGCCGCTCTTTACGTTGCCCTTACCTGGGTAACCCTTCCCATCGCCTATTCACCGATTCAGCTTCGCATATCCGAAGCGCTCACCGTTTTGCCCTTTTTCTTCCCCTCCTCGGCAGTTGCACTTACGGTTGGCTGCTTTTTTGCAAATCTGCTTTCGGGCTACGGCGTGCTTGACCTGATTTTCGGCCCTCTTGCAACTCTTCTGGGCGGACTTCTTACGGCGGCCTTTGGCATTGGCTACCGAAAGAGATACCAAAGCGGAATTATGAAAATAAAGCCCTTTGAATATTCCCTTGCCGCATTTCCTCCCGTGCTGTTTAACAGCCTTATAATTCCCGCGGTCATTGCCTTTTCGGCAGTGGCTGATGGTGGATTTTTTGCCGCATACACGGCGGCGTTTTTGCCGTTTTTCGGCTCTGAATTTTTATCCTGCTTTGTATTTGGCACAATTTTGTGCATAATGCTTAATAAATACCGTTTTATATCGTTTATAAACAAGAAATGAAAGGAAAATTGCCATGAAAGTAAGAAAAGCCGTTATTCCCGCAGCAGGCTTCGGCACGAGAATGCTCCCCGCAACAAAGGCTATTCCCAAGGAGCTTTTGCCCATTGTTGACAAGCCCGCAATCCAATATATCGTGGAGGAGGCCGCCGCATCGGGAATTGAGGAAATTCTCATTATAACCTCACGCGGAAAAAGCGCTATTGAGGATCATTTCGACCGTCACGTTGAGCTTGAGGACCGTCTTATTGCAGGCAAAAAGGAAAAGGAGCTTAAGGCTTATCTTGATCCCTGCGGTCTTGCAAAGATCACCTTCGTGCGTCAGCAGGAGGTAAAGGGCCTCGGTCACGCAATAAGCTATGCAAGAGGATTTGCCGCAGGTGAGCCGATTGCCGTTCTTTACGGTGACGACGTTATTATGGGCGGCAAGGCACCCGCAACCAAGGAGCTTTGCGAGGCTTATGAAAAATACGGCAAGGGCGTTTGCGGTCTTAAGGAGGTTCCCACCGAGCAGCTTTCGAGATATTGCTCAATGAAGGCAGACAAGCTTGAGGAAGGTCTTTATTCCGTTACCGATATGATTGAAAAGCCCAAAAAGGGAGAGGAATTTACAAACCTTTCGATTTTGGGAAGAGTTGTGCTTCCGCCCGAAATTTTTGATATTTTGGACGTTACCCCTCCCGGCGCAGGCGGCGAAATTCAGCTTACCGACGCTATGAAGGTGCTTGCAAACACCGTTGGTATGACGGGCGTTATCTTCTCGGGCACCCGCTACGATATGGGCAATAAGCTCGGCGTTATGCAGGCTGCCGTTGAAACGGCGGTAAACCACGAGGATATAGGCGCTGACTTTAAGGAATACCTAAAGGAATTTGTTAAAACGCTTGACTGATTTAAAAAATAAAAAATCTCTCGCCAAAAGGCGAGAGATTTTTGTTTTAATGCTTATGTCTGATAATACCCAAAAGCTTTGAAAGCTCCATTATTACAAGAGGAACCAGAATAAGTCCGAGTGCAATAAGGTAGTAATACCAGGGTAAAATTACAAGTCCGAATGCTATGCCTACGGGAGTGAATAAAACGAGAAGCATAAGCACAAAGGAAACGAGCGATGCCTTATTCAAGGTGGAGTTTGTGAAAACGCCGATTTTGAAAAGGGAGTGATCGGAGCGCATATTGTATGCCTGAACTATCTGCGAAAGGGCAAGAACGGTAAACGCCATTGTCTGACCTGCCGATTCGCCGCCAAAGGCGTCGCCTATCATATAACCAACAAGGGTAAGGATTGCAAACATAAAGCCCTGAAGCACTATTCTTATGCCAAGACCGTGAGCAAAAATGCCCTCGTTTTTGGGTTTGGGAGCTTTGTCCATTACGTCTGCCTCTACCGGCTCCATTCCGAGAGCTATTGCGGGAAGCGAGTCGGTAACGAGGTTTATCCAGAGAAGCTGCATTGAAAGAAGAGGAGTTTTCTGCCAAAGAAGCATTGCCGTAAATACCGTGATTACCTCACCGATATTGGTGCCAAGAAGGAAGCCTACAACCTTTTTGATGTTTGCGTAAATGCCTCTTCCTTCTTTTACCGCATCGACTATCGTTGCGAAGTTATCGTCGGTAAGGGTCATATCGGAGGCGCCCTTTGCAACGTCGGTGCCTGTAATGCCCATTGCACAGCCGATATCTGCCGCCTTTAAAGCGGGAGCGTCGTTAACGCCGTCGCCCGTCATTGAAACGACCTGACCCTTTCTCTGCCACGCTCTTACTATTCTTATTTTGTTTTCGGGTGAAACGCGGGCGTAAACCGAGATGTATTCGATTACCTCGTCAAACTCACTGTCGGGCATTCTGTCGAGCTCGGCGCCGGTTATTGCCTTATCGCCCTCTGTGAAGATGCCAAGCTCCTTTGCTATTGCCTTTGCGGTAACAACGTGGTCACCCGTTATCATAACGGGCTTTATGCCTGCTCTTCTGCAAGTTGCAACCGCTACCTTTGCCTCGGGTCTGGGAGGATCTATCATGCCCACAAGGCCCATAAAGGTAAGTCCGCTTTCAAGCTCCTCCGAGGTGAGATTTTTGGGAAGCTCATCTATTTCCTTATATGCTACCGCGAGAACGCGAAGGGCGTTTTCGCTCATTTTTTCGGTAAATTCTCTTGCGGCTTCAATATTTCCGTTTACGCAACGGGTTGCCATCATATCGAATGCGCCCTTTACTATTACCGTCTTTTTGCCGTCGATTACGTTGACGGTTGACATAAGCTTTCTGTCGGAATCAAAGGGAATGCCTGCAATTCGGGGGTATTTTTCGTTTATTTCCTCCTTGGGCATAC
>JAZRNU010000095.1:0-16343 GCA_045648325.1 Eubacteriales bacterium
TGGATATGTATATCCTTGGTTTTATAAAAATCGGAGTTTTTGAGCTTTAAAATTGCGCTGTTTGCTCTTATAAAGCTTACTGCGGCGTGGCAGCTTTCCTTCATAACGTCGCCAAGCGGGCCTGTAAGCTCAACCTTGCCGCTTCCCTCCATAATGTTTACCTCAATGGTAAGCACCTCGCCGCCGACGGCGGTGTATGCAAGTCCCGTTGCTACTCCGGTTTCGGGCTCGCGCTTTAAGTTATCCTTCTTACGCTTTCTCGTGCCTGCATATTCAAGCAGCTTGGCGCTGTCTATCTTTACCTTTTCGGCCTTGCCCGATGCGATTTCGGCAGCCGCCTTTCTCATAACGAGGGCAAGCTCTCTTTCAAGCTCACGCACACCCGCTTCTCTCGTGTAGCCGTCGATAAGCTCAACTATCTGCTTTTCGCCCATTGAGAAGGTTTCCTTTGTAAGACCGTGGCGTGCCATCTGCTTGGGAATAAGATGCTTCTTTGCGATCTGCTTCTTTTCGTTTAAGGTGTAGCTTCCTATCTCGATGACCTCCATTCTGTCGTAAAGAGGACCGGGAATGAGGTCTGCACTGTTTGCAGTTGTGATAAACAGCACGTCGGAAAGGTCAAAGGGTATTTCAAGGTAGTTATCGGTAAAGGTCTTGTTCTGCTCGGGGTCAAGCACCTCTAAAAGCGCGGCCGAGGGGTCACCCTTGTAATCAAAGCCGAGCTTATCTATTTCGTCAAGCAAAATGAGGGGATTTAAGCTTTTTGCCTGCTTTATTGCTCTTATAATTCTGCCGGGCATTGCGCCGATATAGGTTTTTCTGTGGCCGCGTATTTCAGCTTCGTCTCTTATGCCGCCCAACGAAATTCTTGCATAGTTTCTTCCGAGCGTTTTCGCAATGGAAGATGCGATAGAGGTCTTACCTACTCCGGGAGGGCCTACAAGGCAGATTATCTGCCCCTTTAATTCGGGTGAAAGCTGACGCACGGCAACGTATTCAAGTATTCTTTCCTTAACCTTTTTAAGGCCGTAATGTTCCTTGTCGAGCTTTTTGGCGGCGTCGTTTACGTCAAGCTTCTCTTCGGTGTATTCTCCGAAGGGAAGATCAAGCACAGTGTCGAGATAGCCGCTTATAACAGAGCCCTCGTGAGAGCCAAAGGGCATTTTGGAAAGGCGTGAGGCCTCGTTTGAAAGCTTTTCCTTTACCTCGTCGGTGGTGTTAAGCTTTACTATTCTTTCCTTGTAGCCGTTTGCCTCGTCCTGCGGGCTTTCGCCCTCGCCAAGCTCATCGGAAATTACCTTCATCTGCTCGCGGAGGTAAAAATCTCTTTGATTTTTATCAAGCGCGGCTCTTACCTTATCGGCAAGGCCCTGCTCAAGCTCGAGTATTTCAAGCTCCTTTGACATTATGGCAATCATTGCGTCGGCTCTTTCAAAAACGTCAAACCTCTCAAGCACCTCCTGCTTGAGCTCGTATTTCAAGGGGAGATTTGCCGCCATATAGTCGGAAAGAGTGCCAAGGCTTTTGGATTCCATTACGTTGTAGATAATGTCATCGGGGATTTTGGGAAAAATGTCGGCGTATCCCTGCATCAAATCGGTAAGCTGACGTATTCTCGCCTCTGCCTGTGCGGTATCGGAGGCTACGTCGGGGCAGGTTACGCTTTCAACTATGCCCACAAGGTGGGATTCGGCGCCGATTATGGTTTTTAAAACGGCACGGTCTATACCCTCAACAACGACCTTCGCTCCGCCACCCTGCATTTTGAGCATTGAACTTACTTTTGCAACGCAGCCGACTCTGTAAAGGTCTGCCTCGGTGGGATTTTCAACCCTTATATCCTTTTGCGAAATGAGCGCTATCTTCTGGTTGCCCTTAAGAGCCACGTCAACAGCCTTAAGCGACTGCTTTCTTGCAACGTCAAACTGAACTCTTGAGCCTGGTAAAACGGTGAGCCCGCGAAGTGCAACTATCGGAAGCACCATTTCCTTTGTTTTGTAATTTTCGTAGTTATTCATTATGATTCAATCCTTATAATCTGAAAAAAGTTACCACGGCAAGCACTACCGCCCAGATAAGCTGGAATGCTATTACCGCCGCCGCGCCAAAAAGCTCAAGGCTTCCCGTTATTGCCAAAAAGAGCGAAACCACCGCCGCAAGTGCGGTTGCGATTATTCTGATTACGTCGCCTATTTTTGCGCCTCTTTTTTGTCTTAATGCCGAAAGCACCGCATTAAATGCTCCCAAGGGGCCGTCTGCCGAGACGGTTTTTGCGGGGATAAAGCTTTTATCGCAGGTTGCCTTGCAAAGCTCCTTTGAGTGCTTTGAGCCGACTATTTGTATTTCAGCACCGTCTTCATTATAGCAGGAGGCTATAAAGCGTGCGGTGATATTGGGGTCATCGGAGCAGACGACTGTTACAAAGCCGTTTTCCTCTGCAAGACGGAGATATTGCTTCATTCGTTTGCCGCCTGTATACGAAAGGGAGAATACGCCCATAAGACGGTTTTCGTCGGCTATTGCAATAAGCTTGCCCCTGCCCTTTTTATAGGCTGTGGCAAAGTCTATGCCCTGCATATTTACTCCGAGCGATTCAATAAAGCTCGGTATTCCGCTGTAAAGCTTTTTATCGCCTACCGTTGCGGTAATTCCAATGCCGTCACGCACCGAAAGCTCGGAAACTGAAAGCAGCTCCTCGTTTTCGCCCAAAAGCTTTTTAAACGCCGCCGCGGCAGGTCCGCCGAGTGCATTGTAAAGGCTTGCGGCGTAAAGTATCGTTTCGTAAAGCTCGCTTTCGGGAAAAACCTTCATTCCCTTTATCTTCATTGCGTCGGGCGAGAAAAATTCGGTATCCTTTATTACGAATACTCTTTTTTCCTCAAAATTATCCGCCGCCTTGATTGAAAGCACAGCCGCTTTTTTCTTTTTGAGCAAGGCGCTTTCGTAGTAGATGGGAAGTGCCGAGGAAAGCGGAGATACGAGCGTTGCCGTGAGAACCGCCGCATTTAATGCAAAGATAAGCGGCAAAACTCCCGAAAGGCCCTTCATTGCCGCTATTACGCCCGAAATTATCACAGCCGCAATCATTATGGGCACAAGATATACGTTTGCTCTCTCGGTTCCGTCGTAGGCGGTTACCGAATCCATAAAGCCCTTTACGAAATCGGTTTTCATAACCGCAATTTCTTCGTTATAGGCTCCGCTTTGCGGAAAACGGTTTACAGCTATTGCAACGTGCTTTTGCTCATCTGACGAAACTATTTCAAAGGAGGAAAGCACGGTGGAAAGTCTTAAATATTTTGAAAGTAAGTTTACAGTAAAGCAAAGCGCCGCAAGGCCCGTGAAGGAATAAAGGCTGCCTTCGGTGTAGCCAAACGCAACGGCAACGTTGGTAATTGCCGCAACGATTACCGCTATTGCGGGAGCGCTGTCGTTAGAGGGCTTTAAAGAGAAAATTCCCGTAATACCCGATAAAAAGCTTCTTGCGCCGCAGGCAACAACGGCAAGTAAAAGTCCGAGCGATGCTATTCCGAAGGAAAACGCCGATTTGGTGTAATCTATTACCGCGGGAAGCGGAACCTTAAAGGAAACGAGAAGGTCTATTAAAACGAGCACCGCAGTAACCGCCGCCGCAAAAACAAGGCGGAGCATCGACTGACGCTTTTGGAATTTTAAATCGTTTGCGATTTCCGATGCCGTTTCAACGTTTTCGTAGTCCTCAACCGTTTTTTCGTTTTCCTCGTCTACGTCGCGTATCGGCTCATCGTCGCTTTCGGGCTCGTTAAAGAGCTTGCCCATAAGCCCCGTAAAGCGCACGCCGCCATCGGCTTCCTTTTCCTTATTAGAGGTCATTTCCTTAAGCTTACGGCTGTTTTCCATAACGTCGGAAACATCGTAAACGTCTGTAAAATAGCCCGTGAGCTTTCTGTCCTGCTCGGTTTCCTCCTTGGTCAAAAAGCTTACCTGACCGTCAAGAAGGTTTGACTCCTCTTTGGTGGGCACGCGAAGGTCGCGGTCCTTTTCCCAGTTAAAGACGTTTTCACGAAGCTTGGAGTTTTTCCCAAAGAATTTATCTTCCTTTTCCTTTAAAACCTTTTCGTTTACAACGTCAACCTCGTCTTTTTCTTCAAAATCGGTTTCCGATTGCTCTTCCTCTGAAAAGACCTGCGTTTTGGAAAAGTCCTCCTTTTCCCCGGGCTTTTCTTCAGCCTCAAGGGTGTAAGGATTTAAAACGATTCCGTCCTTTACCGCAATAAGCTCATCGGTACTCAAGGTGTCTTTTATGGGGAGAGGCTTTTCCTTTGGTGCCGACACGCCGAATTCGCCTAAAATTGCATCAAGCTCATCGTCGGAAACGGCACCCGATAAAAGATAACTGTCGTCAAGCTCCGACTTTATCTTATCGTATTCGTCAGTTTCTTTGAGTATTTCGTTAAGCTTTTCTTCAAAATCTTCCATTTTGTGCCGTCCTTTCGTTTGTTATTTCGCGTCGCGCTGACGGAGTGCCTCGTAGATCATTACCGCCGCCGCGGCAGATGCGTTAAGTGAATTTATTTTGCCCTTTAAAGGTATTTTTACCAGAAAATCGCACTGCGATACAGTATGCTTTTTCATACCCTCGCCCTCGGAGCCTATAACGAGTGCTATTGAGCCTTTTAAATCGCAATCGGTGTAGTTCTGCTCACCCGTTGCGTCGGTTCCGTAGATCCACACGCCGTTTGCCTTTAACTCGCCTATTGCGTTTGAAATGCTGTTTACCTTTGCAACGGGCATATATTCTGCGGCGCCCGCGCTTGTTTTGTAAACGGTGGAGTTTACTCCAACGCCGCCTCTTTTGGGAATTATTACACCGTGTGCCCCCGCACAGCAGGCGGTGCGGATTATTGCACCGAGGTTGTGGGGATCTGTTATATTTTCACAGATAATTACAAAGGGCTTTTCATCCTTTTCCTTTGCCACGGCAAGAATATCTGCTACCTCGCAGTATTCCTTCATTGCCGCAACGGCAACAACGCCCTGATGAAGACCGCCACCCGCAAGGTCATCTAACTTCTTTCGATCAGCTTCAACAACGATTACCGATTTTGCTCTTGCAACGGCAACGAGCTTGACGATTGAGCCTGTGCGCTCGCCCGACTGAACGTAGATCTTCTCAATGCCTCTGCCCGACTCCAAAAGCTCGAAAACGGGATTTCTGCCGTAAACTATATCCTCGCGCTCGTTCATTTCATCGACCATTTCGAGTGCGGTTCTTCTGGGTGCTCTTTTCTCCTCGCTGAATCGGGGAGCTCTTTTTTCGTCGCCGTAGCCGCCCTTATAGCCGCCGTGACGCGTGCCTCCCTTTGAACCGTTTTTGTTATATTTATAATCGTTTTTCGTTTTGTTAGTTACGTTTTTCATAGCCTTTTCCTCTTTTTCGCACACTTTTTCATTTTGATATATTTTGACATATATAATATAACATATTTTTCACAAAAAATAAATAGTAAATATAAAAATTTACAGTGTTTTAAAAAAGAAATACGGCAGACAAAGTCTGCCGTATCGGTTTGTTTTTATTATTTTTCGTAAACGAGCTTTTTGAAGGCATCGGTTTCTGCCGACTGCTTTGCCTTCAAGCAGATAAGTGCCGAAATAAGGCCTTCCTCAAGGGGGGAATGAGAGGGCTCGAGGTCGCAAAGCATTTTAACGAAATTCTCGGTAAGTCTTTCGTCACCGCCGAAATGTGCGCCGGTGGCGTTAAAGGTTATAGTCTTTTCAACGTTTTCATAGCTTTTCGCTACCTTAATTACATTGGTGTTGAAATCAAAGGTAAGAGAGCCCTTAGTGCCGCCGAGGAATACGCCTCTTCCGCAGGAGGCAACGTTGCGAAGGAAGAATGCCTGCGAGTAGCTCAGATGAGTGCCATCCTCATAGCGAAGGATTGCGGAGCCCGAGTCCTCGTTTCCGGTGTCAACCGCGTAGCAGCATTTGCCATCGTCCTGCGCATAGCCGAAGGTGCGCCAGCCGTGAACGGTGCCCTCGGGACAGGTGGGATTTTCGGGGCAATCCTTGCAGTAAAGACCTGCGGGCTTATCGCCCTTCATTACCATTTTGGATTTCATTGCGCAGATGTCAACCGGCTTTTTGCCGATAAGGTAGTTTATGTAGTCAAAGTCATGGGTTGCCTTCTGAAGGAAAAGACCGCCCGTGATGCTCTCGTCACGGTACCAGTTGTGGTAGTAGCAGCCGCCGTAAGCAACTCTCGTCCAACCGTTTGCAAAAACAACGTCGCCTATCTCGCCCGAATCGATTATCTCCTTGGAAAGAGTTACGGGAGGAGTTACGCGAAGGGGGAATGAAACGACAACGCGCGATTTGCTTCTCTCGCCTGCCGCCTTCAAAGCAAGAAGATCCTCCATTGTGGTTGCAACGGGCTTTTCAAGGAAAAGGTCGATATTTCTTTCAAGCACCTTTATTGCAAGAGGTGTGTGGAGGTTGCAGCGAGTGCCGATTATGCAGGCGTCAAGCTCCTCCTTGTCAAGCATTTCATCAACGTCGGTATAGAAGCGGGACTCCGATATATCAAGGTCATAGCCGTCAGCCTTTGCGTAGGTTATAAGCTCCTCCTTAGGTCTTAAATCGCAAATTGCGGTTACCTCAACCTCTGCAATTCCCAATGATTTTCCTGAATTTCTTGTGTACATGGCAACGTGTCTTGCTCTGCCGCCAAGGCCGATTACGCCTATTTTCAGTTTTTTCATAAAAATCAATCCTTTCATAAACAAAAGCAGTGAAAATTCACTGCTTTTATTTTAATATTCTTGGCTTTAATTGTAAATATTTTTTTCTTTAAATGGCTTTTTATGCAAAAATCACGTCTTTTTCTGTAACAAGCCCATTTGCGATGCGAGATATTCCATAACCTTTACAAGCGGGAAAAACAAAACGAGGCAAAGGAGAAAATTTCCGCCCGCGTGGATAAAATCGAAGGTAAGACCGCCGATAAAATAGCCTATCATCGCCGCAGGTCCGCCTATAAAAAGATAGGGTATTGCGGTGAAAAATCCAAACGAAAGGCCGTAAAATCCCGAAATTACCGCCCAGAAAAGCGGGTTCGTTATTTTCAGCTTTTTCAAAAAAATCACTGCAATAACTATTATTGCCCAAATGTAAAGGTAGGAAAACCACCAGATCCCAAAGCCGAACAAAAGGCCTTCGGCAAGAATAAATACGGGCAGCGTTGCAAACGCCCATTTGCCGAAAAGGTAGCTGTAAACTATAAGCAAAAGGGTTACGACCTCAATATTGGGAAGCGGGCTTAACAGGTACTGTCCCGTTATCAGCAGTGCGCTCCACACGGCTGAAAGGCATATCATTACGAGCCTGTTTTTACCACTCGATATTATCGTATCCGACCGTGAGGGTGATCTCATAGCAATCTCCGTCCGCTATCATAGTTTCGTTGACGCCCGTCCAAAGAGTTTCGCCGCCCTTTGTAAGGCACCACCACTCCTCGTTTGCGCCGTCTGCCGTTTCGTTATCAACGGTGAATATCATTCCCGACTCGGTGCCGGGGATTATATTTTTTTCAATAAGCGCTTCGCCGAGGCTTTCGGCTTCCGTTTTTAAGGTAAATACCCTTTGGCTTGCGTCCTTGTGAACTACCGTTACCGTAATGGTTTTTGCACCCTCGATGGCGTCGTCCTTAAATATCGCGAACATTGCAACGAATGCAGATGCGATAAGAGCAAATACGATAAGGGCAATTATTGTGATTTTGGTTTCTTTTTTCATCGTTTTCATTTTAACACACTTCCTTTTTGTTTTGCAATAATTATAACAAAAAAGAAAAGTATGATTCTTGTAAAATCATACTTTTTGTTGTAAAATCGTGCAAAGGTGGCTCAAATGGTTATTCCGAGGAATTCAAGAAGCAAAAATATTGAGGGAATGGTTATTATTCCGAAAATACTTGATATGCAGCACGCCTGAACGCCTGCGGTGCCGTCCTTTCCCGCAGCCTCGGGAAATACCACGCCGTTTAATCCCATTGGCAGACAAAGTGCCGCCACTGTGAGGAAAACGTAGATGGTTTCAAGCTTTAAAAGGTAGCAGACAAGATAAACGAGGGCGCCTGCGCCAAAGGGAAGAAGTACAAGCCTGATAAACGATGCAAGATACATTTTGCCGTTTGTAAACATCTGCTTTATGGGCGTTTTTGCAAGAACAAAGCCCGTGAGAATCATTGCGCAGGGGCCCATGCAGGCAGCACCCGTGGACACCGTTTTCGTTACTACGGCAGGGAGATTTATGCCAATAAGACCTGCCGCCATGCCCAAAACAATGCCTATCATAACGGGGTTTACAAGGCGTTTTAAGGTGAATTTATTTCGGTTCATAAGCATATTCATACCGAAGGTGTAGATAAAGAGGTAAAGCGGAACGCAAAAGAGCATAAAGTTAAAAAGGCCCTCTTTCCCGAAAACCGCCTCGATAAGCGGATAACCGAAATAGCCTACGTTGGGGACGGTGAAGCTGTAAACGTAAACACCCTTTATATATTTATCTTTTGAAAAAAAGCCCGAAATGAGCTTTGAAAAAAGGAAAACAAGCCCGAAAACCGCCACAGAAAAAACAAAGATAGGCCATTTTACCTTTATGTTTTCAACCGTCATATAGGTTGAAAAGTTTCTGAAGCAAAGAAGCGGCATAAAAACAAAGGTTTCAAGGCAAGCTAAAACAGAGCCTACGTTTGCTTCTACTATTTTTAATTTTCTTATTGCAAATCCAACGGCAATAAAGCAAAACATTACCGTTATCTGGGTAATAGTTACCGATAAAAGCTCCATTTTCTCCCCTCCCTTTTACGCCATATATAATACCACCTTTTTGAATAAATTTCAACCGTTTTTGCCGTTTTTATCTCTGCTTTATTTGTATATTGACAATGCGGTGGCTGTATGATAAAATAATCTTGGCAGAATTGATTGAAGACCGGAGGAATTTTTATGAGAAGAAAGCTTTTTTGTGACCTTGGGCCTACCGCGTATAAGATCTCGGTTTTTAAATGCGCAGTAATAAAACGGATAAAGGACGCATTTTCGGGAGTCCGTTTTGCCAAAGCCAAGGAAGAAGCTCCCTTTCCCTACCTCGTTTACAAAAACAAATCGCTTATTTTACGGCGGCTCGGAAACGTTGATATGTCGCTTCAGGAGGGCAAAAAAATCAATTTGAGTCTTGCCGCGCCCCATATTAACGGCATTACCGTTTTGCCCGGTGAAACCTTTTCCTTCTGGCACACGGTGGGAAAGACAAATGCAAAAAAGGGCTATCAAAACGGCCTTATTATTTACCGCGGCGGCGAAACGCGCCCGGGTATCGGCGGTGGAATGTGCCAGTTTTCAAACCTTATTCACTGGCTTGTGCTTCATTCTCCGCTTGAAATAACCGAGCATCACCATCATGACGGAGTTGACCTTTTCCCCGATTACGGCAGGCAGATTCCCTTTGGAACCGGCACCTCGATTTCGGAGCCGCACGTTGACTACCGCTTTAAAAATAACACTGACGTTGCTTTTCAGTTAATTACCTACGTTGACGGAGAATATCTCTGCGGCGAGCTTCGTTCATCAAAGCCGTTAAACGAAAGCTATCACATCTACGTTGCCGACGAGTTTTTCACAGACGAAGCGGACGGCGTTTACAGAAACAACGAGATCTACCGCGAGGTTATTGATAAAGCAACGGGAAATCGCATTGAAAACACGCTGCTTCGCAAAAATCATGCAAAAATTCAGTATGACCGAAGCTTTGTTGAAGATAAAATAAGAAATTAAAAAAGTCAAAAAAATCCACCTGAAAAGGTGGATTTTTTAGTTATTACAGATAAAATCGCAAGGAGCCGGATAAATTTCCGACTCCTTACGGTTTATAGGAAAATCAAATGAAAAAGATTTCCAAATTATGCCTTGCGAGCCTTTACAACGAAAGTTGCTGCCATAAGAGCAACGATCATTGCGCCTGCGATAGCGATAACTTCGATATCAGCGGGACCTGCGGGCTCTGCGTCAACGGTGAAAGCAGTAACGTCTGCAACAGAACCATCGTTAGACTTAATAACAACGTTCTTGAAGGAAGGAAGGTTTCCTGCAACGCCGCAGTCGCCGTTTGAACCAAGTACGAAGTAGTTGCCGGTTACTGCAGAATCAACATTGTCAACTGCAAGAATGCCGTTTACGTAATAAGAAACTTTTGTGCCATTTACAACAACCTTAACAGAGTTCCAATCGCCTGCTTTGATGTTGAGATCACCATAAGATGCGCAGGCTGCGGGAACCGCAGTGTTAGTAGAAGCAGGGTTGAAAGTCTCTATAACATTCCAGGTGTTTCCCCATGCTGCATAGTTGGTTTCGTTTACGTAGGAGTTTCCTTCGAAGTTAACGAGCCTCATTGAGACGCCGGTGAGCCACTGGTTAGCTTCAACGTTGTCAACATTAACTGCAACAACGGGTGCGCCGGTGGTAAGGGTGGTACCGCCAAGCAAATACTTTTCGGGAACAAAAACGTCAACAGTTGCGGTGTAGTTGTTGTTGAATGCGGAAACGTCATAGCCTACTGCGAGGTTTGCCCAGTAAATATCGGGGTTGCCCCAAGTAAGAGTAAGAGAGCCGTCTGCATTAACGATTGCGTTTGCTTCGCTTGCGCCGCCGACATTAGCATATTTCCAACCCGTGGGAAGTGCTGCAGAAGCGGAAACGCAAAGAGCAAAAACGAGGGTAAGGGTAAGTGCGATTGCTAAGAGTTTTTTCATTGTCTTTCATCCTTTCGAATTTTTGCTTTACTTTGCTAAAGCTTTAAAAGCATTATACGCATTTTATATATAATTGTCAAGAGAAAATTCAGTTTAGTGCAAAAAACGTGTCTTTTTTTATACATTTTAAAGCAAAGAAATTCACATTAAAAAAATTCACCCGTAAAAGGTGAATTTTTAAATTTAAAATATTATATCGGCTTCGGTTACGGGAACCGCTTTTTTGAGGTCGTCAAGGGTAAGCTCGACCTGATAGCCGATTTTGCCGCCGCTGAAAACTATTGTTTCAAAATCGCGCGCGGTTTGGTGAATTACCGTTTTGAACTGCTTTTTCATTCCTATTGGCGAGCAACCGCCGTGAACGTAGCCGGTAAGGGGTAAAAGGTCCTTTGATTTTAACATTGAAACGCTTTTTTCCGCTACCGCCGCCGCTGCCTTTTTGAGGTTCAGTTCCTCTCTTACGGGAATCATAAAAACGTAATGGTTTTTCGATGCCGATTCGGTAACGAGGGTTTTGAAAACGCGGTTTTCATCAAGCCCGAGCATTGCCGCGACTTCAACACCGCTTATCGCGCCGTCGGATTCGTAGGTATAGCTCTTATAATCGAGCTTTTTTTGCTCGAGAATTCTCATTACGTTTGTCTTTTCCGCTTTGTTTTTCAAATCTCTCACCTTTTGAGCTGGGCGTTTACAAGGGTATCGCTGCAGTATCTTTCGCGAAGCACTACCTTCTCGATTTTGCCCGTGGGATTTCTCGGAACCTTATCGAAGAAGTATTTTTTCGGGCGCTTGTAGCGGGGGAGCCCCTCGCAGAATGCCGTCATTTCCTCCTCGGTTGCGGTCATACCGTCCTTTATCTCAATAACCGCCGCAACGATCTCGCCGAGGCGCTCGTGGGGTAGCCCTATTACGCCTACGTCCTTTATCTTATCGTGCTGACGGAGATAGTTTTCTATTTCAACGGGGAAGATGTTTTCGCCACCCGTGATTATAAGGTCCTTTTTGCGGTCAACGAGGTAGATAAAGCCGTCGTCGTCCTTATAAGCCATATCGCCTGTAAGCAGCCAGCCGTCCTTTAACGATTCGGCGGTTGCCTCGGGGTTTTTGTAATAGCATTTCATTACTCCGTTGCCCTTTACCGCAAGCTCACCCGCGATGCCGCGAGCCGCCTCGGTCATATCGGGAAGCAAAATTTTTGCCTGCCAGTTATAGCCCGGAACGCCTATCGCACCGACTCTGTCGGTATTTTCAACGCCGAGGTGAACGCAACCGGGGCCGATTGACTCGGAAAGGCCGTAATTGGTATCGTACTGATGATGGGGGAAGGTAATAAGCCAACGGTGAATAAGGCTCGGAGGAACGGGCTGTGCACCTATGTGCATAAGACGCCACTGCGAAAGCTCGTAATCCTCAATTTTTATTTCGCCGCTGTCAATCGAGTCAAGAATATCCTGCGCCCACGGCACCAAAAGCCAGACTATAGTTGCGTGCTCGTCGGAAACTGCCTTTACTATCTGCTTGGGCTTTATTCCCTTTAACAAAACGCCCTTGCCGCCCACCAAAAAGCTACCGAACCAATGCATTATAGCGCCCGTATGGTAAAGAGGCGGAATGCAAAGGAAGGTATCCTCCTTGGTCTGCGAATGGTGCTTGTTTTCGGTTATGCAGGCAGTCATCAGTGCAAGATGGCTGTGAAGTATTGCCTTGGGAAAGCCCGTGGTGCCCGAGGTGAAGTAAAGCGCCGCATCGTCTTCATCGGTAATCAAAACGTTTTGAGGCATTTCGGAGCCGACCGAAATTGCGCTTATATAAGACTCGGCGTAATCGGGAGTTTTTTCGTCGGCGGTGCAGACGACCGCTTTTAAAGCCGCTACCTTTTCCTTTAAGGGGAAAAGTCTTTCAATAAACTCGCCGCCGGAAACAAGGGCATCTGCCTCTGCTATGGCAAGGCAGTTCTTTATATCCTCGGTATCGTAACGGAAATTAAGGGGCACCGCGAGTGCGCCCGTTTTCAAAACGCCGAAATAGCAAATGAGCCATCTTATTGCGTTTGTCATAAGAATTGCGACCTTATCGCCCTTGCTTATTCCCTTTTGGGTAAGATAGCTTGCAAATCTGTTAGCCTCCTTATCGAATTCGCCCCAGGTGATTTCGGTGCGAAGGCTTTTTTCGGGATCAAGCTCAACGAGAGCTACGTCGTTTTTAAATTTTTCTGCATTTGATGCAAGTATTTCCGTAATAGGCATTGATTATCTTCCTTTTTAAGTTATACGGCTACGGAGGTGTTGTTTTCGTCCGTTTCCGAAGAGGTTTCGCTTGAGGTATCGGACAGGGCGTCGCTCGAGGTTTCTTCCCCGCTTTCGCCAAAGGCTTCAGAGGAGGTTACGTCGCTAAAGACCTCGGAGGAGGTATCCGATGAAATATCGCTTGAATTGTCAGATGGAATATCAGACGAGTTGTCACCCGAGCTGTCGGAGGGAAGGTCCGATGAGTTATCGGGTTCTTCGGGAATTTCAATTATCGGAAGATCCTTACAGATCTCTATCATCGAAAGGATATCCTTATATCTGAACTCGTCGCTTCTCTGCTTCATTGTAATTATTATGAAATATCTGCCGTTTATATAGCAGTCTGCCACAAGACAGTTGCCCGCATCGGAGGTGGTGCCCGTTTTTATTCCCGATACGTAGGGGGAATAGTAGCTGCTTGTATCGCGGAGAAGCTTGTTGGTGTTGTAAGCCGTTTTGGTCTTGCCGGTGGTGGTAAAGGTAAAGGTGTAGGCTCTTGTGGTAATTGCTTCTCTTACAAGCTCGTTTTCCATTGCCATTGCGGCAACTCTTGCAAGGGAGTAAACGGTAACGTACTGACCGTCGGCATCGTAGCCGTCGGGAGTTACGAAGTGGCAATCGTCAAAGCCGTGCTGTGCGGCGTATTCGTTTACAAGAGTCATAAAATACTCGATCTGCGCTGCAGGGTCGGTAATAAGCCCCTCTGTATCTGCCGCCTTGGCAACCGAAACGGCAAGAGTATATGCCGCGTCACCGCCCGAGGAAACCATTAAAGCCAAAATAAGTTCCCTTGCTGTGAGGGTATCGCCAACAGACAGTCCCAGAATGCTTGCATCTCGCTCAACGAGGTATCTTTCCTCTCCAACGGTAATCAATGCCTCGGGGTCAAGATACTCTGCGGCAACGAGTGCCGAAAAAAGCTTTGCGGTGCTTGCAGGAGCTATTTGCTTATTGATATTTTTTTCAAAATGAATATAATCAGCCGCAGGCTCGTAAATTATTGCGTATTTGGGCTTGAAGCTGTAAGGTTCGGGATTTTTTATTGAAGGGCGCGGAATGCGTGAGCCGAAATCAATCGAAGCTATATCGGAGGAGCCCATTTCGGGGTCTTCTATTTCAGATTCGTCGGGGTATGAAATATCGGAGGAATAAGGTGGCTCATAGGACGAGGCAGGCTCGGAGCTTACGTTGCTGCCGCCTGTTTCGGTCACTGCCGAAAGAACAGAAAAAAGCACCGCGGTTAAAACTAAAATTCCCGCAGTTACAATAAAAACAAATTGAAGCTTATTGCTTTTCTTTGCTCTTTTTTTCACAGCCTGCACCTCCCAATATAATATATTAACTGTATAATTATATCACAATAAAAAAAAATGTCAATATTTGCGCCGTGTAAATGCAAAAAACGCCCCTTTCAGAAGGGGCGTTTTCAGAAAATTCAAATCAGAACTTTGCAAAGCCGAGATCTTTTATTGTTATTCCGGGTATATTTTCCTCAATGAAATCGGAGGTAACATTAAGAAGATTTACAACAGTTTCTCTTACGAAGTCTATTACTTCATTCTTGTAGGTAGTATCACCATAAAAATATTCATAGGTAAGAGCACTGTTTGACGAGAAGGTGTCACCGTTTAAATATCCGATTACTCCGTATTCCTCTCCCAGGCTGTAAAGATAACCGTAGCCCTCTTTTTCAGCAGGTATGACGATTCCAAGGCTTTCACTGTATACCGTATCCACGTAAGTCAATACCAGACAGTTTTCGTTTGCCTCGTAGGTCAGTACGTAACCGATACCAGAGTTTGCGTCGATCTGCATAATATAAGCTACGCAAGAGCCTTCAACAATGCCGTTTTCTTTTACCCATTCCATTAAATATTTATCAGCGTTGGATTTGTCAACCTCTCCGCATTTCGTGCACTTATATTTTGAATAACTGTGCTTGGGATTGGTATAATTATCAACGTAGCTGTCACCGCAGTCGCAGGTGTAGGTGGTATAGCCTTTTTTGGTGCAGGTGGGAGCTGTGACGTTTTTAGTGTAGGAATGGCCCTTGGGGTCGCCCTCGGTTCCTCCGCAAAGCTTGCACGTTTTTGCTACCGTGCAGGTTGCTTCCTCATAGTCATGCTCCAAGGCTGTTCCTTCCGTGGCGCCGCAAGAGGTGCAGGTTTTGGGTGCGTCGCAGGTTGCATCTGCAAAGGAATGCGGCAAAACCTCTCCTTCGGTTACTCCGCATGCGGTACAGGTTTTAGGTGCGGTGCAGGTCGCATCTGCAAAGGGATGCGGCAAGACCTCACCCTCTGTTACTCCGCATAATTCGCAGGTGGAAGGCACGGTGCAGGTTGCTTCTGAAAAGACGTGCTCACATTTTGGGGCGCATGCCGCCGTTAACAGCAACAACATTGCCACTGTTAAGGCAAGAATTGTTTTTTTCATTTTTAACTCCTCCTGAAAATAAAAAGTGCGTTCCAATAAGGAACGCACCGAAAAAGTGAATCCCTTATTGTCGCCAAACAATTCCGTACCCCTTAGAGAGTATAGATAAAAAAGAGAAACACTTTTTTACAAATATAGTTTCTCTAAGGGAAAAATTGTGAAATTGTTTGGCACATTCATTTTAACATTTTCCGACACCAATGTCAATATTTGTTGAAAATATGAAAATAAATTTTTGTTGATTATCTTCGATTTTTGTTATATAATTAAATTATGAAAAACGAAAGAATTGCAAAACTTAAGGAAAAGGCAGTTAATCTGCCGCTTACCCCCGGCGTTTACATTATGAAGGACGTCGAGGGCAAAGTTATTTACGTTGGCAAGGCAAAGAACTTAAAAAACAGAGTTTCAAGCTATTTTACAAGAATTGAGGCTCACAACAGAAAGACCTACGCTCTTGTTTCGCACGTCGAGTCGTTTGACGTTATGAAAACAAAAACCGAGCTTGAGGCGCTTTTGCTTGAACGTAATCTTATCAAGGAATATATGCCGCAGTTTAACGTGCTTTTGCGCGACGATAAGGGCGTTTGCTACATTTTGCTTACAAAGGACGAATATCCCCTTTTTGAAATAGTAAACCACAAGCCCACAGGGGAATTTTTCGGGCCTTATTACACGCGAGGCACCGCAAAGGCGCTTCTTGACGGGGCAGGCAGAACATTTTTGCTTCCCGAGTGCGGCAGAGTTACCAAAAAGGAAAGGGCTTGTCTTTGCTATCATCTCGGAAGATGCACGGCACCTTGCGTGGGCGCCGTTTCGAAAAAGGAATA
>JAZRNU010000096.1:0-9500 GCA_045648325.1 Eubacteriales bacterium
ACTTATTTATCAGCTTCCCATTACCCTTTGTGAAATGTATTTGAGTGAGGTATTCAAGCGCGGCACCATTGACTCGCTTGATTATGAAACTCTTTATACAATTCAGAAGTTTTTTGAAAACAGCTTGAACGTTTCAGAAACATCAAGAAAGCTTTTCGTTCACAGAAACACGCTCGTTTACAGGCTCGAAAAAATACGCAGAATAACAGGTCTTGACTTGCGCGAATTTGACCATGCTATCGTTTTTAAGGTAGCTTTAATGGTCAAAAAATATCTCGATTCCGACGTTGTTAAATTCTAACAGTCTTTTTCAAAAGAGCCTTTAAGGCTCTTTTGCTGTTTGTTTTAATATGTGACAATTTCTTGAAATTTTATTTACGGAGTATTTTTTATGATTGAATTTCGTAACGTTGAAAAGCAATATTCAACCGGTGTTTTGGCACTTTACGACATAAATCTCAAGATAAAAGACGGCGAATTCGTTTTCGTTGTCGGTGCTTCGGGTGCGGGCAAAAGCACGCTTATTAAGCTTCTTATGTGCGAGGAGCAGCCCACCTCGGGCAGTATTATAATAGACGGAATTGACCTTGCGGCGCTTCGCCACAGGAATATTCCATATTTCAGACGTCAGCTCGGACTCGTTTTTCAGGATTTCAGGCTTCTTCCCAACAAAACAGTTTTCGAAAACGTTGCCTTTGCAATGAGAGTTACGGGAAAATCCAGCAAGGAGATTCGCCAGAAGGTGCCCAAGCTTCTTGATATGGTCGATCTCTCACACCGTGCAAAAAGCTATCCCAATCAGCTTTCGGGCGGGGAGATGCAGCGTGATGCTCTTGCAAGAGCACTTGTAAACAACCCCAAAATAAATATTGCCGGCGAACCCACCGGCAATATCGACCCCTCTCTTTCCCTTGAAATTATGAGCTTGCTTGCAGGAATAAGCAAGCGCGGCAATATAACCGTTATAGTAGTTACCCACGAAAAAGAGTTGGTTGACAAATTCAACAAGCGCGTTGTTTACATAAACGACGGCACCGTTGCCGCTGACCGCGAAGGAGGTTACAGCAATGAGGAATAATTACGGTTCGGGTAATTTTTTAAACGATGCTATTGAAAATATCCGATTAAACAAGCTTTTGAGCACCGCCACTATTTTCATTTTTATGGCTTGCTTTATCGTTACCACCTCTTTCAGTATGCTTATTGTAAACATCAACAAGCTTGTTGATGAAATTGCTAATCAGAATGAAATCGTTGTTTTTTTAAACGATGAAAGTGAAGAAACAATAGCCACTATAAACGAAATTATTTCAACAAACCCTTACGTTGACCGCGATAACTGTAAATTCGTTACTGCTGACGAGGGTCTGAGGGAATATCTGAGCGCTCTCGGTCCCGAATACGAGGAGCTTTACGAGGAATTCAAAAACGACAACCCCATGCGTGCTTCCTTTAAAATCAAGCTCGTTGATATTGGTTATACCGAGGATATTGCAATGATTTTCCGCAATTTAAGCGGTGTTGGCGACGTCAGAACGCAACAAATCCGCATCGACGAGTTTATCAATATCAAAAACATTATTGCACTTTTGTCGGTCTGGCTTATAGTTATTCTTATCGTAGTTTCGATTTTCATAATTTCTAACACCGTTAAAATGACTATATACGCAAGAAAGACAGAAATAAACATTATGAAATACGTTGGTGCAACCGACACGTTTATTCGTATACCTTATATTATAGAGGGCATTTTGCTCGGTCTTGCAGCATCGGTTCTGGCTTATTTCGTGCAGTGGATAATATACGATTCCCTTATCGTAACCGGCCTTGCCAAGCTTGCTTTCTTTACTCCTATTGAATTCTCATATTTTTCACCGTTTATGATTGCCGCTTATTTTGTTGCTGCGGTAGCATTCGGCGTTTTCGGAAGCTTGCTTCCCATGAGAAAATATTTGAAGGTTTAATCGAAGGGAGAAGTTTTATGAAGAAACGGATTATTTTATCACTGATTGCATTCGTTCTTTGCTTTGCTTCCCTTTCGCCTTTTTCGGCAAGAGCGCTTACCGAGGAGGAAATTGAACAACAGATTCAGCAAAAAGACAATGAAATGAAGGCACTTAAATCAAGCATTGAAAAGTTAAACGACGAGCTTGATGATGCCGAAGCAAAAAGTAAACAGTTAAAATCAGATATAAACAAGCTCAAAAACGATATTGCGGATTTAAACGCTCTTATTGAGCCTGCTGAAGAAAAAATTGCAGCGCTTCAGGTGATAATTTCCGATCTTGAAGTAAAAATTGCCGATTATGAGAGCAAAAAATCGGAGCTTGAAGCACAAATTTCAGATTGCGAAAACGCAATAGACAATGCGGAAAGCATTTACGGTGACAAGCGCGAAACTCTCAAAGCAATTATGCGCGCTTCATACGAAAGCGGAATATTCGAACCGTCTTTCGGGCTTTCGGTAATGCTTGATTCCGATTCCCTTTCTTCCTACCTTATTCAGATGGAGGCAATGGACAAAATCACTTCTGCAACTATGGAATCAATGGACGATTACCTCAAGGCAATAAACGACAAAACGGAGTACAAGGAAACTCTTGAGGTTTCAAAAAACGAGCTTACCGAGATTTTGACCTCGCTTGAAAATGATACGGAAGAATACAACGGTAATCTTTCGATTCTTGAAGAAGAGAAAAAGGAGCTCGATGCAAACAAGGCTGATCTTGTAAAGAGCCAAAATTCTCTTAACAAAAAGCTTGCCGACAGTGAGGAGCTTGAGGAAGAAATTTCGCAGAAGATTGCAAAGCAAAAAAGCCAGTTAAAGACCTTCCAGGCTGAAATGGCAGCACTTGAGAAGGAGCTTGAAAACATACAAAGCGTTGCGCAAGGCGGAAGTGAAAAATATTTCATCTGGCCTCTTGCAAAGAAATATTACATTACCTCATATTATGATGACCCCGAGTATTTAAAGGATTTCGGCACCCATCATTACGCGCTTGACGTTGGCGGAACCACGTCAAACCCCATTCGAGGTGCAGATATTTACGCAACCAAAAGCGGTACCGTTTCAAAATCGGCATATCAGGCAGGCGGAGCAGGAAACTACGTTGTTATTGACCACGGAAACGGCGAGCTTTCATACTATTATCATCTTGATTCCCGTGCGGTTTCCGCAGGGCAAAAGGTAAAGCAAGGCCAGAAAATAGGAACCGTAGGATCTACGGGAAATTCAACGGGTCCGCATCTTCATTTTGCCATTAAGCAAAACAATAAGTGGGTTGATCCGTTACCGCTTGTTAAGGATTCCAGAAACAGTCTCTGATTTGAGCAAAGGATTTGATTTAAAATTATGAAAAAAGGATTTCTTCGTATAAGCACGGTTTGCTTTGTTGCTATAATTTCCGTTCTTTTGGGTATTTTGATTTCGTACAGATATTTTGATATGAAATTAAGCTCTACCGGTGCGAATATACAAAATAATCAGGAATTCATTAGCAAAATACTGAAATTAGACGAAATTATACGCAACCGATTTTTAGGTGTTATAAACGATGCAAATACTATCGACGGTATGATTGAAGGTTACATTCTTTCAACCGGTGATAAATATGCCGACTATATCCGCAAGTCGGATTATAAGGCATATCTCAAATATATTTCGGAGGGAACTATAAGCACAACAGGTCTTATTGCCTCACCGAACAGTGACGGAAATCTTTCGGTAAAAACCGTGCTTTCCGATTCTCCCGCCGCAAAGGCAAAGCTTCAGCCCGGCGACGTTATTACCGAAATAAACGGCTCAAAGGTTTCGGAAATGAGCTATTTTGCCGCACTCGGTAGGCTTATTGTTTCAAGTGATGCATCAATAGACATTGTATGGACGCGCGACAATCTTTCATACAGCGCTACCCTTGAATACAAAAGCAATTTCGAAAGCAAATCAGTCAATTACGGTATTTTCTCCTCTGAAAACAGCTATTTTGTAAATTCCGACGGTTCTTCAGACGTTAAGAAAATCGTTTATATTTCAATTAAATATTTCGACAGCACCACCCCAGACGAATTGAATGAAATTCTTGCAAACGAAACGCTTAAAGGACTTCCTATTGTTATTGATCTCAGAAACAATTTCGGCGGCGATATTGACAGCTTGCAGAAATGTGCCGACATCTTCGTTCCCGCAGGTATTTTGTTTACTGTGAACAGCTCGCTTGATCCTGCTGACGAGGATTCGAAAATGCATTATTACTCCGATCAGAGCGAGGTTACCGTTCCGATCTCGGTTATTGTAAATGAGAACACAGCAGCCGAAGCTGAGGTTTTTGCTCTTATTATCAAGGAATATGAAAAAGGCAGTATTATCGGTGCAAAAACTGCAGGTATTGCAGGTATTCTCTCAAATATCGACCTTGGTGACGAAACCTCAATTTGCATTACAACAAGAAAATACACTCTCCCCAAGGGAAGTGTTTTTGAAGACGACGGAATTACCCCCACCTACGAGGTTTCTCTCGACACTGTAAATTTTGAAAAGCTTTCATATAAGGATGACGATCAGCTTCTTACTGCGCTTTTGAATTTCGGATTGAGATACGAGGAGCCTGAAGAACCCATTCTTCCCGATGTTCCCACCACCTGATAAATTATCAGAACCCCATTAACTTTTGTCAATGGGGTTCTTTTTTATTGAAGCTCAAATTCCTTTATTCCGTAGCTGTAGCTCATTAGCTCGTACTGATCAAACCACAGCACGGGTTTTCCGTTTTTTAAGTAAAAATTTTCTTTTTTAAGAGATTTTTTAACTCTTGCTCTCCAATCGGGAAGATAACCTTCCTCACCGTTTGCGATTTCCTTTTCGATCTCCTTTGAAATTGTGCCGTAAAGATCGTTTGTATTGTATACTTCACCAAGCCTTACCGCTTTGCCGCTGTTTTTGTCAACTGTATAGGCCTTTTTATAAAGCTCGTTCCCTTCCCCGCCCGTGTTTTCGCTTCGTTTTACCGTGAATGAAATGATTTCGTCGCTTTCATATTCAACGGTTATTTCAAAATCAAGCTCAAAAGGAAGCGTTGCCGCCTCATCGTCTGAATTACTGTCAAATACTATTGCCGCCTTCGGATAAAAGCTTTCTTTTATTTTTTTGAAATAACCGTTTACCTCTGACTCAATAATTTCGTTTATTTTCCCTATGCCCTCCTTGTAACCCAAAAAAATTACGCTCTTTATGCGGTAATTTATAATGGGTTCACCCTTATACCACATAGTGTTGTTATCTGTTTTTACGTTATAGCTCATAAAAAATCACCTCATAACAGTTTATGAGGTGATTAAATTTTAAGTTAACAAAGGCTTGAAATAATTTTATTCATTTCAGGAAGCTTTTGATAAATATCCTTTGCAAGGGCAAACTGCGAACGGGCACGGACAAGATTGTGTGTGCCGTAATCCTTTGCAAAATATTTATCACCAAGTATGTAGTCGGCCAAAAATCTTGACGAAAGCTCAACCGCAAGAGTAAATACTCCAAGTGCAAGGCTTTCCTTTTCTTCTTTTGTAAGGAACGAGCCTGCTTTATTCAAGTAGCCTCTTGCAAAGCATTCAAACTTGCCAAGATCAAGCATTACCTTTGAATAATCCTTTTCGTCCTCATTGCAACTGTTGCAGGCAGAACGCACTGCGTCGCCAAAGTCGTGTGCTGCAAGGCCGGGCATTACCGTATCAAGATCGATTACTGCGAGAGTTTCGTTTGTTTCGTTATCAAAAAGCACGTTATTGCATTTGGGATCGTTATGAACGGTTCTTAACGGAAGCCCCATTTCATTTAACGAAACGGCAAGATCGTAGACCTTTCTGAACTCGTCAAGATCCTCTTTAACCTTTTGTGCTCTACCGTAGGGATCTGCTTTTTCAGCCTCAAAAAGATCATTCAATCGCTTTTTGGTGTTGTGAAAATCGGGTATTGTTTCAGTCAGCCCCGTTGCATCGAGGTCGGAAAGCATATAATGAAAATTACCTATTGCAAAGCCTATATTTTCTAAAAGCTCGTTTGTATCGGGCAAATTATAGGTTTTTGAATTGTCAACAAAGCGATATGCACGGTAGCAGTTGCCTTCTTCGTCCTCGTAGCAGCCTTCTCCGTTTTCGGAACGCATAAATTCCAAGACCTTGCGTTTTGGGTCAAGTGACTCTGCCAAATATTTATTTTTTATAAATTCGGTTACCGAAATTACGTTATTCATAAGAGATACGGGGTCCTTGAAAACGTATCGGTTTATTCTTTGAACAATATAAAGTTGTTCTTTGCCGTATTCCTCTACGGTTACCTTATACGTACCGTTGATATGACCGGTATCAAGCTTTTTGATATTAAGAACGTCGCCGTTTATTCTGAAATAACGGCAAATCTTTATCATATTCATAGGTAGCTTCCTTAAAATGATTTTATTGGTAATATTGTAACACAATTTTTCCTTACTTACAAGCATATATTTGCATAAAAACCGTAAAACAGCCTGTGTTTTACGGTTTTTACACTTAAATTGTGCCCGTATGGAAGCTTTCGTACTTTTCGGTGCTTCTCTCTTCAGTTTCATCAAGGGAATAAAACAAAAGGGATATACACCAAATGCCCGAAATTCCCACAAGAGTATAGATAATTCTTGCAACGAAATCGAGGCTTCCGTTAAACAGCCAACCTACGAGGTTGAAGTTAAACAGACCTACCATACCCCAAACGAGCGCGCCGATTATTACAAGCGCAAGAGCAATCTTGTTGATTACTTTCATTCTAACATCTCCTTTAACGTTAGTTTGAACAATCTTGCGCCATTTATTCAAAAAAATTAACCCACGTTACCGCTGCAGCAACTGCGGTAATATCTGCCAAAAGAGCAGCCGTTACGATTTTCCACATTCCGTTTATCCTTCTGCCTCCGGTATATACCGCCAAGGTGTAAAAGGTTGTTTCCGTTGAGGTTGTCATTATTGCCGCCATCATTCCTATATTGCTGTCAACTCCGAATTTTGCAATAAGTTCACTCATATATGAAATTGCCCCGCCTCCCGAAAACGGGCGGATTACCGCAAGCGGAAAAAGCTCAGAAGGCATTCCCCGAATGCAAAAAAGATTTGAAAACAGTGCCGCGGTTAAATCGCTTGCACCGCTTGAAAGGTAAAACGAGGTTGCGGAAATTACAATTACGAGTATCGGAGCTATTCTTAAAGCTGTTTTCATGCCGTTTTTTGCTCCCTCGCAAAAAAGAGTTATTATTGGAAGCTTTTTGATTTTTCCGATAATAATTACAAAAACCGTAATTACGGGCACAATCAGGCTTAACATTTTTTCCGTTTCTCCGTTAATAAATTTAATAGATAATATGTAAAAAGCCCTACAGAAAGCGACAGAAGCGATACCACCCACACGGGAAGCAATATTGCAAATGGGTCTTCAGATCCGTTTGCCGCTCTGATTGCCGCAACGGTGGTGGGAAAGATCTGGAGCGACGCGGTATTGAATATAAGGAAATATCCCACCGCCTTGAATTTCTTTTCTGATAGCATTTTATCGGTTGCGGCAATTCCCGACGGAGTTGCCGCATTTCCAAGCCCCAAAAGATTGGCAGATATATTTTCGGAAATTTTTTCCTCGGTTTCCTTTGAAACGTTTTTAAAAAATATTTTCATAACGGGCTTTAATAATTTCCTTATTTTGCCCGTTACACCGCTTTTTTCCAAAATATTTAACAATCCCGACCACAGTATAAGAGTTCCGACTATCGAAATAACGAGAGAAACGGCTTTTTCCGGCCCTGTTATGAATGCCGACGCCGATTCGGTAACGTTGCCGTTAAACAAAGCCGTTACCGTTGAAAGTATTATCAAAACTGCTATTAACCCTTCAAGCATAGCAATCACTCCTTTAATGTGTAATTTATATGCTTCTTTGATCATATCTATGTAAATATTCTGAAAATAGTGTGATTTCTCTTTATTTAACTTGCTAAAACCGTTTTGTTTTGTTATAATATATAATATTAGATTTAAGGAGTTTTTCAAAAATGAGTGCAGAAAAGAAAATTCTTGCAAAGCGTTTCTTTCTTGATACAATACTTTGCATTTTTCTCTTCGTATTTTTAATAAACGGCTACAAGCTTTTCGTTTGGGCAACCGATAATTATTACAGCGATAAGGTGCTTGACGAAATTTATCAGGACGATAACAATTCAAATAACGGTGCGGTAATAATCGTTCCTTCAACCTCTTCATCTTCAAGCGAAAGCAGCTCGTCTGAAGGAAGTGAAGCTGCCTCCGGTGATCTATCTTCCGTTGACAGTAGCGCAACCTCCTCTTTGAGCGATTTTGAAATTATTTACCAGACTATGTATAAGGACCTTAAAAGCCTTAAAGCAAAAAACAAGGATACCAAGGGTTGGATCAAGGTTGCAGGTCTTGAAAAGCTTGATTACCCCTTCGTCCAGCATAAGAGCAACAACACCTATTATTTGTTTCGCGATTTTAACAAAAAACGTACTGATGCGGGTTGGGTCTTTGCTCACACCGAGGTTGATTTAAAGAATTTTAATCCCAACAGCGTTTTTACGGGTCATGCACGTCTTGACGGCTCAATGTTCGGTTCACTCCGAAACTGCTTTAAAAAGAGCTGGTATAACGATCCGAGCAATCATTACGTTTTCATTACAACGGAATACGACGAGCTTGTTTTCCAGATTTTTTCCGCTTACCACACCGATATTTACAGCGGATATGACCGTCAGCTTTTCACCTATGAAAAGCAATTCGAATACTTCGTTGATACCATTGTAAGCAGAAACGAAGTTGCCGCTCTTGATTACGGTGCAACATCGGAGGATATAATAATTACTTTAAATACCTGTAACGGATCGTTTGGTACTATTGAAAGAATAGCAATTCACGCAAAGCTCGTTTATTCCAAAAACGATCCCTCGCTTGAAAGCTATAAATACGAATTTAAGGAAATGCCCGAAATCTCATCGGATACCCTTTTACCCTCTTACTTGCCCACTCTTCCGAGTTTAGATTCGCAAACAAGCAGCTCGGAAAATTCCACCGAGGTATCCTCAAACGACAGTCTGACAACCTCGGTAGTATCTTCAGGTGATTGATTATGAAACTTTTAGGTCTTTTTCTTTGCATCGCTTCTCTTGTTCTCGTTGTGTTTTTCTTCAAAACATCCTCTCAGATCAACAAAATGAGAGTTTCCGCAAAGCTTAACGATAATGAACGATCCGTTTTCTATAAAAAGGTTACCGTTCTCGTTTTACTCGGAATAGGCATTTCGGTCTGCTCTGCCGCATCTGTTTTGCTTATGATTCACGGTTAAGCTCAACAAGATGTGCAATAGCGGCGATTGATTCCTTTTGCAAAAGCATCATAGGTGACATAAGCGCACCCGTACCAATAAATAACGCTTTTTTTATCCTTCCCGAAATCATTTCGGGAAGGATTTTAAGTCGGAT
>JAZRNU010000097.1:0-33317 GCA_045648325.1 Eubacteriales bacterium
GTGGTCTTACCGTGGTCAACGTGGGCGATGATCGCAACGTTTCTTATGTCGTTTCTTACCAAATCTATTACTTCCTTTTCAAAGAAGATTTTTAACGTATTTTACCAACTATACATTATAGCACTTTTATATAAAACTTGCAATATAAACGTGAAAATTAAGCGGGATTTTTCTGCAAAAATCCTTTTCATAATTGCTTTTCCGGCAGCTCAGAACGTAAAGAAACCGACCGTTACGGTCGGTTTCTTTCATTCCTTTAGTTGTTTTAAAGCGTCAAGCAGCTTTTCGGGCAGCGGAACTCCCATTTTGCCTGCGTTTTCAAGCACCGAAAGCCCTTCGTTTGCAATCATAAAATAGCAAAACGCGGTTTTGAATATGAAATCGGTTTCAAGTAATCGGTCGATCATAACCGCCACTATCACACAGCATAAGATAGTTATCTTTTTGAGTATTCCCAAAAGTCCCTGCTTGCTTGAAAGAGTCTTGGTATATGCCGCCGCAACAATTCCCGTAATATAGTCAAGCACTATGAATATGCAAAGAGTTATTACCGAAATGTCAAAGCCTCCGAAAAGATAGGTCGCAAAGGTGCAGACCGCCGCAAACGCCCCCTTTAAAGCGATGAGTGCACCGTTCATGAAACGTCCTCCTCGCTCAAATAAAGCATCTTTCTTACCCTTTCTATATCGGCTTCCGAAAAGAGTCCGCTTTGCCTCATAAGGGAAAACTCCCTTATAAGCAGGCTTTTATATGCCGTGCCCTTGTAGGTCGAATTTTTTATCATATTGTCGCAAAGGGTCTTAAGCTCCTTGTCTGAAAGAGCGCCCGTGGTTGCCTCTTCTTCGTTTTTCTTCATTTCAAGGTATTCGGCATTCAAGCGGTTTTTTATCTCGTCAAGCTTTATGCGGGTGTCCTCAATAAGCTTTTCCTCTGCCGCCCTAAGCTCTGCTGACTCATATTCCCTTTCAAGCTCGCGCTCCTTTTCCTCTGCTGCCGCCTTGTTTTCAAGCGACATTATCGTTTCCTTGAGTTCGTTTTCGTTTATGCCCTTCATAATAAGAGCCTTTTCGAGATAATCCTCGCCGTCTTCCTTTGCTTCCTTGCCGGTTATTCCCTTATAAACGTTTTTAAGCTCTGAAAGTCGGGCGTTTCGGCGCATATCCGCCTCGTCGGAATAGTTCTTTTTTACCGTTTCGCTTTTTGTGCTTTGGGTGTTTTTCAAAAGCGCATTTGCCGCCGCAGCGCTCTCGTCATCGAGCTTTTTATTTTTCAGCGCGTTTTCCGCCTTAAGCTTTTTAATCGCCGCCGCGAGAGAGGAAACGGCAGAGCTCGCCTTTTCCTTCTCGCTTATTTTATTTTCTTCTCCGAGCTTTGAAGCAAGCTCGTTTATATCGTTTAAAATTGCGTTTGTCTTTTTCATTTCTTCACTTCCTATCTTCTGTTTACCGTGTAAAGCTTTGTTGCGCAAATCACTACCTCGTCAACGTTTAACTCCTCGTTCTCCTTTTGCGAGCGGATAAGCAGGTCAAGGGTGTAAAACCTTTCCTTTTTGGCACCTATTCTCGTGATTTGCTCCTTTTTACTTCTGTACCCCGTTTTGATCTCGTATGTGGTGGGGCTTTCGGAAACGTCACCTATTACCGAAATTTCACCGCCGTTTAAAAGACCGGTTTTTATAAAAACGTCGGTAAGCTGCTTTTTACGGAACGACGTTCCGAAATCTATTCCCTCAAGATAACAATAGGCGTCTATCGGGCGTCTTTCATCGGAGGGGGTTATATCAACGTAAATATCGTTAAACTCGCAAAGGTAGCCATCGTTATCAATAAACTTCAGGCTCGTGCCCTGCTCGAAAATATTAGAAATCGGAAGTCCCTCGAGAGTATAAAAGACGTCGTTTTTGTAATTCCAGACTATCACCGTGCTGTCGGAGGTTATCCAAAGCTCGTTTTTCGTTTTTAAATTGAATATTCCTTCAAAGCTTGCCCGTTTGAGAGCCGCCGACACTCTGTCGCTTATTGTCACAACGTTTTTCTCGCTTTTTTCTGCAGTTGAAACAAGCCTCAAAAGCTTGTCGCCGGTTAAAAATACGGGTACGTTATCGGCAATCAGCGCAGGACATTTCAAGTCAAATGCCGTTCCGTTAAGAAGCGAAAGAGGATATGAAACGTCGCCGTTTTCGGAAATACAAAGACTGCTTACGAATATACCCGACGAGGTGAAAATCACCATCTGACCGTAGTGGCAGATCATATCGTAAATCATTCCCGACGAGCCTACCTCGTCGGAGTTATCTATAGGGAAATAACCCACGTTGCCGCCGTAGGAATAATAGCGTCGGTTTTTCGAACTGTTCCAGAGGAAAAGATCGCTTTGCAAATTTCCGCCGAAAAACACCGCTCTGTTACAGTTTAAAATTTCGTTTTTATTCTGCGAAAGCTCGGGAACGCGGTAGGTAACCTTTACCTTTGTACCCGCAGGAAGAGGAGGTGAAACGGTAAAGCTTCCCGCCTCCTCTCCAGGCGCGGCGGTAACGGGATAGCGGCATTCGGAAACGGTAATGTCGCAGGCGGTTTTGTATTTAAGAAAATAAGGTGAGCTGCCGTCGGTAATAAACTCCTCGGAAACAAGATCGGTAAGAGCGTTTTCCTTTTCAAACGGCTCGTAAACCGTACCCGAGGGCGATTTGTTTATTGCAATGGTGGGAATGTAAATTTCCGGCTCAACTACGTTTAAGTGGTTATCAAAGCAGGTGAATTCTCCGCCCACAAGATAAAGCTTATCGTCCTTTACAAAGCATTTTCCTTTACCCGCGCTTTTCCTCTCGTAAACCTTCACAAAGGTATAGTTCTGAAATCTGAAGCCCCAAAGCGCGGTTTCGGTCAGCACGAGAAACGAAAAGTTATACATCGTCTGGGTGGCGAAGAAAACGATATCAAGCGCCTTGCCCTCAACCGAATTCTGCGAGCCAAGCTGAAAGCCTTTTCTTTTTCGCAGCTTGCCGTCGTCGGTTATTGTGAAATTCACAAGCCCCCTTGCCTCACCGAGCGCCGTCTTTGAGGAATAAATGCTATCGTTAAGGCCCAAAAAGGTTGAAATCGAAACAGCGGTGTCAGAAACTGCCATTTGCTTCACACTCCGTTCCCACGGCATCGTCCATTTCCTCAAAAAAGCCCTGCGATTTCATCGCGCGCAATCGGCTCCTTGCTCTTTCGAATTTTTCAGCAAATTCGGCCGAAAGAGATGCATTTTCCTCCTTCATAAACACAGAGGCAAGATAATAGGGCACCGTGGAAATTATATCGTTATCGGAAAATGAAAATTCCGAGTTGTCATCTGTAATGGGGGCGGGTGTTGCAAGATAGGTCATCACAGCCATACCCCTGTAATCGTTGCTGTAAACCGCAACGTCCTTTATCACTTTTATTCCGGTTCCTTCAGGAAAAACCGAAACAGTCATCAGATAATCCTCCGGCAAGGGATTTATCTGCTCTGTTGTAAAATCAAGCTCGGCGATTTTAACAAGATCGAGATAGTAAACAAGCTCCCTCTGTGCCGCATCACAAAGCTCGGGAGTTCTTTTTGCAAGCAAAGCCGTAAAATCGTTATAGAGTATCTCGCCTTCATCGTCGATGTAATCGCAAAGCGCCATAGCCCTTTTAAAAACGTCGCTGACTGTTACACTCATGATATTCTCCTTTCTTTAACGCTTGCCCGAATATTTTTCGGGCAAGCGTTTTCTCAAGCGTTATCAGGCAGTGGGACCCATGCAAATCTTAACCACAACAAGCTCTGAAGGGCGAACAACCTTTGCGCCGTATACGTGAAGACCCTTTACCGCATCGGCAAAAAGACCCTCGGGGCGATAAGCCTCCATCTTCTTCATCTGACCGACAAAAGCAATTGCCTTTCTGGTTCTTGCAAAGCAATAGTGGTAGTTTGCCGCGTCGGTTACGATGCAGTTACTCATGTAAACCTTGAAGTTGTCAAACATTCCCACAAAGCCGCTTCCAAAGGTGTTACCGTTGGGATTTTCTCTTAAAACCTTTGCCTGCCAGAGAAGCTGGTAAACTGCGGGAGAAACCTCAAGGAAAAGCTCCTCGTTCTGGGGAACGTTGTTCTCGTAAAGAGCCTTTGCCGCAGAAGCAATCAAGGCGGTAATGCTCTCTGCCGTGGCACCAAGGCTTGAAATTACCTTTCCCGCCTCGGCGTGAAGACCGTAAACGTACTTATCTGCATCGGCAGCAAGTGCTGCAGCTGCCTCGTGCATGCAGCTTTCCATAATATCGGGAGCCGACTGAAGCTCGTCAACGTCGTCAACCATAAAGTTAACGTACTTGAGCTGATCGATCTCAAGAGTGGTGGAGCCTGCGCCCTCAAGAGTTTCGGGTGCAAGAATGTCGGTGCCTACGGTGTAGGTGTTAACGGTGGGACGCTTGGTCCAGTTGATCTGAATTGAGCTGCCGGCATTTGCGGCGTCCTTTTCATAAGCTCTGTTACAGAGCGATGCGCCTACCGAAAGGGTATCTCTTTCTCTTTCAATTGCCTTTGCCCAAATCTTCGGTTTGAAATTAGTGTATGCCATTTGTTTTTTCTCCTTTTAATTATTTATTTTTTTCCGAAAGTCTGCTCATAGACTTTATTGCTCTTTCGAGATTTCTCGAAAGCTCGCCGTCGGTAAGAGCATCAAGCTCATCGTCGCTGTAATACTCGCCCGAAACGGATCCGGAGCCGCCAACCGCCTCGTTTGCCGCAAGCTCGTTTGCAGTTTCCTCCGTTTTTATCTCCAAAAGCGCGTTAAGTCTTTCAATCTCGGCATTAAGTCTTTCGGTTTCCTGTGCCGAGCTGTAACGGAAAAAGCTTTCCGAAAGCCCTTTTCCCAAGCGGTATTCGCGAATAACGCTGTCGGGTATCTTTTTCACGTCGATTCCGGGATTTTCCTTTATAAAGTCAAGAAGCTCTTTTTCTCTTGAATCATTTTGCATTTTCGCAACGTCCTCAAGAAATTTCGTCCTGTCGTCGTAGCCGCATTCCTTCGAAAGGCTTTCAAGAAGCATAAGCCCCTTATCCGATTTAAGCTCGTTTAAGCTTTGCAAGACCTTATCGTAGTTAAGTCCCTTTTGCGCAAGCATTACCGCTTCGTCCTCGGGCAAAAGCAGCTCCTCGTGGTTGTATTTTACCTTCAGCCTAAACGGCGCGTTTTCCGCATGCCCGATTTCGTTTGTAATTTCCTGCATTTCGTTTTTTTCCATTTTTTCTTTTCCTTTCATATCATGGTGGATATAAATTTATCAAAGCTCCTCACGGTTTGAGGAAAGCTCTGTAATAAGCTCGTTTACCGCAGGCACGTAGCCCTTGGGAAGCCTTTCAAGATACTGAACGGCAGTTATCGCGCCCGAATTAAAGAGGCTCGAAAGTGCCGCCACCGAGTTTAACTCGCTGAAATAGCTCGAGGGACCAACGTCTACCTTTACTCTTACCGCCGCACCCGCTATCTCCGAGGGCTTGTATTCAAAGCTCGTAAGACCGTTTCCGTCCGAAAGCAAAAGCTGCTTTTTGGCGGTGAATTTGGTTTTCAGAAAGTCAAGCCAGATAAGGGCAATATCCTCGGTGAAGTTATAGAGATTTTGCTTGATTATCTCCATGGGTATTGCCGCATTCTGACCGAGTGCCGCAATAGCCGCCGCATTGTCGGGACGAATGCTCTGTCCAAGCAAAACGTCGGTTGCACCCATACACTCCTCGGTGTATTTCACGGCGCGGTCAACCAAAGCCATTGCATTGGGATCAATGCCCGCACCCTCAAGATATTTTGCAACTCCGCTTATATCGCCGTTTACGGGAAGAGCCGCGCCTACTGCGTTTGACCAGCTTGCAACCTTCGTTTTATCGTAAACCACCTTGGGAAAAGCGGTGTCCATAAGGCTTTTCATAGCCATTGCGAACATCTTGTTTATAAAAATCTGATTGGGAACAATTCCCTTTGCAAAGCTTTCGCCGTGGTAGCTTCCTTTCTTTTCAGTCCAGTTTGCAAATGCAACGGGATAGCGCGAAAGCCCTGTGTTGACGTCGTTTTTGAGCACTACCTCGCGGGTGGACTTTGTAAACCGTATCTTTCCGTCCTCACCTCTGTAATACTTAATAAGATAGGTGGTGCGTGCAGAACCGTCGGACTCTCCGTAATCTATTCCGTCGGAATCCGAATCGGGAATAATTTTTTCAATTTCCTCCTTTGAAAGCCCTGCCGCCCTTGCCTCGGCAATAAGCTCGGAGGTAAAGCATCTTCCCGCCAGAATTATATAGGGCTGACGCGAAACGTCGTTTGTGGTAACGTCGCCGAAAAAGACTCTTGCGCCGTCAATAAGCTCGGTTTTAAAATCGCCTCTTATGCCGTTTGCTCTCACGGCAGTTTTATCCCAATAAACGTGAGCGCACATATCTCCCGTTATTGCCGCATCAAGAAGCGCCTTTTTGAGCTTTAAATCCATCTTGTTTTCTTCCCAGACGTATTCAGCCTCGCTGTTAAGTATCTCACTTACTCTGTCGTTTCCCGTGCGATAGGTTATCTTTATCGGCGAGGAGCAGATATAAGCGATAACGTAGTCGATTATTCTTTTAAAAATATTGAATACCGGCGTGGGAAGATTGTTTGCCTTTACTCCGTGCCACTGATCACCTCGGTAAAAGCGCTCGTTTTTAACGGCGTTTGATTTAAACCCCGTCTGAGAGGAGTAATCGGTGCCCTTGACGTAAAGAAGCCAATCGGACGAAACCTCTCTTTCCTTCAACCTATTTCTCAACTTCATTTTCATCTCCCGTGTAATTCATAATTGCTTCAAGCTCGGCTTCGATATCGAAGTCAAAGCTTTTGTTCTGATCTTCCTTCTGTTTCTGAGACCTCTCTTTTCCGAAAAGCACCGCCGCAAGCGAGAGCGTAGCGGCAACTCCCGAAAGAAGCCCCGAAAGATAAATAAGCATTTTTTCTTCCTTTCATTCAAAAAGATATTTGTAGGTGGGAACACCGTCGTTTTCTTCCCTGTCAAAGGGATTTCCAAAGCTTTTTTCAAAAGAAAACCTCTCTTTTTTCTCGAAAAAACAAGGACGCGACATTGCTCCGTAACGAAGCGCCTCCGGCGCGTGGGTGATCTCGTGAGGACTGTCGGAAACGTCCTCGGGGTTTTTCTTGGAGTGGGTAAGAAGCGGCAGGCATCTTACGAGATTCAAGCAACACCCGTCAAAAAACCTTAGTCTCGGCAAGCCGCCTTCATCTGCCCGCAAAAGCTCTCTTAAAAGCCGGAGTCCTCTCACTCTGCCGTTGTCGGCGGGGATAAGTCCCGTTAGCCCTGCCGACGCGAAAATCTCAACGCCCGACACACCGCTTTCCTGCCTTCTGTTCCACAAATCGGGTGAAGCAACGGTGTATTCTATCCTCTCGTTATCGGGTGTAAGACCGTTTATTTTTCTTGCCGCCTCCGAAAGAGTGAGATTTGGCTCGTAAAGCTCGCGGTAAATATACATTTGTCCGCTTTTGTCAACTGCCCACCACAAGCAGGCGGTCATATCAAGACCATAGTCAAGTGAGCGGAAAAGCGTCATTCCCTCAATGGAAAAGGGGGTAATTATGTGCTTTCTTTCGGAAAATTCCGAAAAATACGCACCCTCAAAAAAGCTCCAATCTCCTTCAAGAAGCCTTCTTCTTTCCTTTTGGGGAAGCTCCGAAAGCCGCTTTATATAGTCGGGATCCGACCTCATAAGAAAGTCGTTATCCGAAACAAAGGAGGGAATAAATTTAATTTTTCTACCGTTTTTAACGTATTCCCGTCTGTCTATAAAGCGTCTTTTCACAAACTCGTGACCCACACCGCCGGGGTTTCCGGTGGATTTTACCTTTTTTGGGTATCCGTTTGATCCGCGGAGTCTTGAAAGCATATAAAGGTATTGGCTTTCGGTAAAGTGGGTAAGCTCGTCAAAGCGGATAACGTCGTATTCCGCCGACTGATAGCGGTAAACGTCCTCCTCCGACTCCAGATATCCAAGCTCTATAACCGAGCCGTTTTTGAAATGCCAGCTGTGCTTTGAGGAAAGATATTTTCCCGCCTTTTTCGGGAAAAATCTTTTTGTAAGCGGAACTATGCTTCTTTCAAGCTCCGGAAAGGTGCGACGCAAAACAAGCTGACGCGAGCCCGGATATTTAACCGAAAAGAAAAGTGCGTCTATTACCTGTGCGCAGCTTTTGCCGCCGCCTGCCGCCCCGCCGAAAAATATCTCGTCGGCATCTGTATTTATAAACTCCGACTGCTTTGCCGTTACCGTAATTTCCTTTTTCATTTCATATCGCCCGTCACGGTAAGGGCAATGTCAAGGTCCTCCTCCTTTTCGTCCTTGCCGTACCCGAAAACGTTTTGGAGGCAGATATTTACCACCGTGGGATTAAACCGCTTAAACGCCGCGCCCGAAAGGAGCAGATGCTCCATCTCGTTCATTGCTCTTACGTAGGCCTTGCGAAGCTCTGCATTTTCACTTTCCGAAAGCTTAAAAAGCTCCTCTTTGGTGATTTCAAGATAGTTTGCAAGTCCTGCCGCAGTAGGCATTTCCTTTTCCTTTTCGTAAAAGGTGGAAACGTAACGGTTAAGTCTTTTAATAAGTATTTTTTCGCTCATTTTCTTCTCCTTTCCTTCTTTTCGGTTACACGCAGTATTTTAATCCCCGTTTTCTGCAATAAACTGCAATGATAAGAGTTTTCATTTTTTTATTGACAATAAAATAAAAATTTGTTATTATTATATTGTTATAATAATACATTATGGGAGGCAAACAAATGAAAAGAATCACGGCAATTTCGCTTGCGGTATTACTTCTTCTCTCCGCTCTTTTGGGGCTTTCCTCTTGCGGCGGAAATAAGAAAATTCCGTTAAACGACTATTACAGCTACCTTACTGATTTTGAAAACGACGAGTCCGACTGGGCAAAATCCATAAGAGCAGCGGCTGATGCGGTAAAGGCAAGCTCCACCACGGGAAATTCAAATCTCTATATTCCCAAGGGCGTTTATGAAATAAACGGTATGCTCCAGATCCCCGTCGGAGTAAACCTCATATTTGAGGAGGGCGCAATCTTCAAGCTCGGCGCAGAAGCCACCTTCAATATGAACGGCAGAAATATAATCGCTCCCAAAACTCAGATATTCGACGTGGCCGACGGCGCCAAAATAATGGGAAGCGGCTTCTTCTCTGCAAGCGTCGGTTGTCCCGAATGGTTCGGTGCAAAGGTCAACGACGATATCGACGATTCCAAGGCTATAAACTACGCAGTAGGCTGCTTTGCAACCGTTGAGTTTTCAGAAGGCACCTATAACGTTGATAAAAACGTCGATCTCAACACCGACTCCAAGACCCACACCTCTCTTATCCTTAACGGTGCCGGCAAGGATAAAACCGTTTTAAAGGTTTCTCCCAACGTTAAATGCTTCTTCTTTGACGGCTCCAAGGTGTTCTATTATCTTATCGAAATAAGAAACATCGGCTTTGAGGAGGTCGGCGGCGGCAGAACAGGTATTGCAATATCCGTTCGCGGTGCAACTCCCAACGCTTCACCCAAGGCAGTTATCACCGATTGCTCCTTCAAGGGCTTTAATACCGCATTTGCCACCGGAAACTCCGGCTTCGTCCATTTCAATAACAACTACGCCGAAAACGACGAGGTCGTTTGTGAGATCGGCGGCGGCGCCATGTTCCTCTTCTATAAATACAACAAGGCTGTTTCAAACGGCTACTTCCTCCGCTGCGATATCCCCGCTAACGGCGGTTATTCAAACGGTATAGACATCGTTGAAAACGAGGTCTCCAAATCGGAGCAGTACGATATCTTTATCAAGGAAAATCAGGCGGTATTCATTGAGAAGTGCAGCTTTACAGACGGCAAGGGCGAAGCCTCTGTCTATCTTGCAAGCGTTTCCGATTTTAGAATAACCGACACCGTTATCACCTCAAGCCCCGAGGCTCCCGAAAGAGTCGCATACTACAACAAAAACTCCCACTCGGGCTATATTTACAACGTTGAATTCAAAAATAACGGCACCGGCATCTTCTTCGACGGTCCCACCGGTTGGAGAAATATGACCTACGTAAACAGCTGCGTTTTTGAAAACAACTCGGTAAACGACATTACCTTAAAGCGCGTAAGTGACGTTAAGATCGTTGGCAACCAGTTCAAAACCGCATTCTCGCACGATAACGCATCGTCAACCGAAATCAAGTTCAACGACGTAAGAGTTAAAAACATTTTGATTGCAGAAAACACCTTTGCATCAAAGGCAACGGTATTCTCCGAGGCTTTCGGCGTTGAAAGCAACGTTGAATACGATAACACCTTCAACGGTTAAGAAAGGAGATAAATTACTGTGAAAATTTCAAAAATAATTTCTGTTTTAGTGGCTTTATCTCTTGTATTTTGCCTTTTTGCAGGCTGTGCACCTCAGAGCGAGCTTTCCTACTACGTTCCCAAGCTTACCGACTACGCTTCATCAAACATCTATGCAAATATCCAGAATATCTGGCTTTCTGCCAACGCACAGTATAACGAGGTTCCCTTAAATGCAACCCTCGACGGAACCGAGAAGAACCTCAAAAATCTCACCGTTGATTTTGCCGCCAAAAACGACGGCAGCGAGGATATTTCCTCAGCTCTTACCGAGGCAATTACCGCTATCGGCTCAGAGGAAGGCTACATTCATCTCGTAACCGGTCTTTATAAGCTTTCTTCCGATATAACCGTTCCCGAGAACGTAACCGTTTCCTTTGCACCCGGTGCAGTTATCTCGGTTGACGCGGGCGTAACCCTCACCATTGATTCAAAGAAGATATACGCTCCCATTGCAAAGATCTTCGAGGGCGAGGGCACCGTTGCCAGAATGAAGAATATCGAGTTCGGTTATCCCCAGTGGTTCGGCGCAATAATCGGCGATGAAAACGGCGATTCCGATGCCTTCCAGAAGATAATCAATGCCGTTGATACCATCTATCTCATCTCCGGCAGATACGATCTTGAAAAGACTATCGTTATCCCGCAGGGCAGAAACATCTCGATAATCGGTCAGGGTCAGTACAGCCTTTCTTTCCTCTATATCACTGCTCCCATTGCATTCAGCTATCAGCGCGAGGCAGGAAGTGAAAAGACCGACCTCTACATCACCGGCGTTTTGTTCAAAAGCGATAACGCCAACACCGCAGTTTCTTTCCACGGAATCGAGGGTGCAACCGACAGTTCGCTCAAAATAACCAACTTTGTTTATGACAGAATGCACACCCTCGTAAGCATCTCCTACGTAACCGGTTGTGAATTTGCCGATTCGAGAGGTGTTATTACCAAATACAGCTTCATTCTCGGCAAGCAGTGCAACGATACCACCTTCGGCTCCTTCCTCTCTCTCTCGGGCGGCTCCTTTATAGTTGCCGACGGCGGCGAGGAAAACGACGGCAAGTCGAAAGGCATCACCCTTCTTAACAGCTGCAGCGTCTGGGCTTACGCAAGTGATATAATCATCAAGAACTATTCCGATATCTCCATCAAGCAGGGCGGCTATGACCTCGGCTGCAACCAGAATCCCGGAACCGACAACCGCGCCGCAATCGTTTTCGACGGTGTAAAGAACGCCTCGTTCGACGGCAACTGGATAGCAACCTGCCCCGATGCTCCTTATTCCGCCAAGGAATTCCGCGACGGTATTCTTATTATAAACGGCTGTGAGAATATCGGCATTCGCGGCAACTCCATCGTTAACAACAGAATAGGCGTTAACGTTGATAACGGCACCGACGTAAATGCAAATATTGAAATAGTAGGTAACAAGGGCGAGGGCAACTTCCAGCACGACTTCTACCTTGCAAACTCAAACGGAGTAAAATTAAACTACAACTTCTGCTACTCCTACAAGTGGAGAGGCATTCCCTATGAGATTTCGGGCGGCGGCAACCTTAAAAACATCGAGGTTATCGGCAACTCGCTTGGTAACGCACAGTATGACCTTATTTCTCAGATCGGTCTTACCGAAAGCTATAAGTGCGATTACAACCTCTTCTCCGTTACCTCCTGATATAAGCTTTAAAGGAAGCGATTTTATCGCTTCCTTTTTATTTTTCCTCATTCACACATTCCCTCCTCCTTTCATAGAATGAACTATAACGAAAGGAGGTAAACAGAATGTGTAATGATAACAGCTGCTTAAGCAACAGCACCCTCTTCTGGATCTTCATCGCCGCAATCATCGTGCTCCTTTTCTTCACGGGCGACAGAAACTGCGGATGCGGATGCAATAACAACTCCCTTGGCAACGGTTGCAACTGCGCAGGCGGCAGCTTCTAACGGCAAAACATAATAAAAACAGTCTGCTTTTTGCAGACTGTTTTTATTTTATCTTGCAATGTTTGTGTTTTGGTAGTATAATATTGCTAACGTAATTAAAGGAGTATCACAATGAAGCTTAAATCTCTTATTTCGGTTATATTGGCAATTTCACTTTTTGCACTTTCAGGCTGCACCCTCTTTTGCTCTCACGAATGGGCAGAAGCAACCTGCCTTGACCCCAAGACCTGCACCCTTTGCGCAAAAACCGAGGGCGAGGCACTCGGTCACAATTGGCAAGACGCAACCTGCACCGTTTTAAAAACCTGCACCCGCTGCGCAGTTACCGAGGGCGAGCTTGCCGCGCACGATATGAAGGAGGCAAACTACCAGACACCTGCCACCTGCAACGATTGCGGCCACACCGAGGGCGACGTTTTAACCCCCTTCTACGTTGAAAAGGGTGCAACGGTAATCATTGCCGAAATGGGCAAGGAATACAATTATAAAACCGGTTGCTACACAAGCGGAAGCCGCTCCACCACCGGAAAGCTCCGATGGGAGGATCACGAGGTCTTTACCTCGAAGGACGGCTACGAGGCGGCAGAGGGCTACGAGTGGCACACCGTTACCGTTAAAATAAAATTTTCCGACGAAAACGCCCAGACCTACGGCTTTGTTGTTCAGCCTGCTCTTGACGATTATTACACCGGCGATACCTCACCCGTAAACGACGATATAAACACCTTCAAGGTAAACTTCAACGGCGAGATATATGACAAATGCCTTATGCAAAACAGCCAGGGCAGCTTTTCTTCCTGGCAAAACGGCTCCTGCACCTACACGGGAGAATATGCATGGCGAGTTCCCGTTGGCTATGACGGACACGTTATAATGTTCTATCATTCAAGCCTTTCGGGTCAGAACGTTTTTGATAACCTCGATAAGCCCTATCTTTTCTTCGTTTTTGAATAAATAAAAGGAAAAAGCGGTCAGCTTAATGCTGACCGCTTTTAATTTTATCTGTGGATTTCAAAGTAGCCGTCTTTTAAAGCGCCGATTTTTTCGGACGGGGTAAATTATTTTTCGTCTTTAAAAAGATTTCTGTAATCGTCAAGAGTGGTGGGTTTGAATTCGTCAAACGAAAGAGCGCAGCTTACGCTTTCATCATCATTTACATAACCGCGCAAATAATTGCCCACCAAATAATACGGACCAATATCAGCATACTCTTCTTTATACTCTACAAAAGCAACTATGGTTTCATCAAGTTTCAAAAATCCGCCCGCTGTAACATCAACCGTTCTCACGATTTTTGTCATCTGAACAACGGTAATTATATCTCCTTTTTTCAGATCACCCGATATTCCCTCAATTACCTCTACCGTGGAAACCCAAATATCATCTATGTTATCACCAAACATTTCATCGAGTTCCTTGTCAATGAATTCGGGGTCTTTTATCAGCTTACAGCTTAAAACCTTGCCGACAATGACGTCCTTCACCTTCATAACGTCTTCAAACGTCATAGGTCTCTCCAGCTCTTGTGTCGTAACCGTTTCATCGGGGTAAACTATTTGGGGAGAGCAAGAGGAAAATATAACGGCTGTGAGTAAAGCCAAGGCTACTAATAACGTTAGTTTCTTCATGGATTTTGCCACCTTTCTATAATTCGTTCTTTATCAACGCGTGTAGGAAACATTATTCTGTGATCATCATAATCATCGTAATTCATCACGGAATATGCGTTATTTATGCTTCTGCCGTTTGAGTCATGTCCTATACCAAGTGCATGTCCCAACTCATGAATCATTGTATAAATCAATAAATTTTCATCATATGGTGTTTTTTCTTGAATATTATCTACAAAAATCAATATGCTAAAACTCGTAGATCTTCCCAGAGTCGTACTATAATAGCCTTGATACATTCCGTAAACATTTTCATAAGCATTTCCTAATGTATCTGAATCCATAAAAACAAATGTACCATTCGCTGTTTCATCAGTTGCGAAACCGAGAACAACTCCGGTTCCAAGGTCATTCCATGCATCTATTGCAAGTTGCATTTCCTCGTAATATTCGGCATTGTACCTTATTAAGATAGGTTCTTCAACCATTGCATAATCCCAATAATCGCCAGCTACAAAAAGATCATCATCTTCATTAAGCGCTATTCCCCACTCATTACGCGTAATTCCCTCTATATAACATGGCCCGACACTCCAAGCATAAGGTGTTTCTGAGATTTCTACAGTATTATTTGATGATATCGATAAATATTTACCTGCTGATGCTTGAATAAAATAATATTTATTATTGGGAGCATTTTCAATACGCCAATCAAGACCAATATAACTTTGCGCTGAAGGAGAGTATATTCGGTAATATCCGGTAGCAGGATAATATGTAACTTTGAAATCCTGACTTGCATTGCGTTCGGAATTCTGCGATAGAGTACCATTGCAATTATAAACCAATGAACCACTGTAAATCTTTATATGGTCATCTACGAGGGGATGTTGCAATGAAGAAACAAAGCATGTAGCGTAAACATTATTATTTACGCGCGCAGTAATCGTTGCAGTGCCCACGCTTTGCATTGTTACCAAGCCGCTTTGATTTACTGTGGCAACATTTGGATTATCCGTTGACCATGTAATTGATGAATTGGAATAGCTTGGATATAGCGTAGCAGTAAGTTGATACACATCTCCAAATGAAATCATAGCATGACTTTTATCAAGAGATATTGATGTTGCAATATCCCCTCTCTCCAATGCCCAGCTCTGATTCAAACCGCCGTGAAAGCTTCCAAGCTCAACGTTATTGTTGGTTTGAACCTCCATTGCGTATTGAGGTTTACTATTTATCTTAAAATGGAAAGAATCCACTACCGCGGAATATACTATCTGCCACTGACTTGAATTTTCATCGCCGGGATTGAAAATGTGTATATTCGCTCCGTCGGTTATTTGAGAAAGATTCGTGCTGTTTACGTCAACAACTCTGTTGTTTCCGTTACTCGATACCATTGGTTTAATATAATAAATATCGTTTGCGGAATCGTAAACTATGCGAAATAGCTGTTCAGTTCCTCCCGTTGCGTCGGCTACCGATACATTATTCATATTTGCATCGTAGTTTCCGCTGCTGTTCGGGTTTACTGTAAGATATTTGTTGCCGCTACGTTGCTTAATTCTGTAAACCGCACCGCTTACCACCCCTTGGGCTTGGGCAGCTACCGCAACGTTTTCTTCGGCGGGGATAGCTTCTGTTATGATTTCGTTTAAAGTCGAATTCTCCTGATTTTCGGCATAAACGTTAGCGAAGGAGAAGAGTGAAACGAAAAGCAAAACAGTTGTTGTTAAAATAGCAAGAATTTTGTTGACTCGTGTCATTTTAGACCTCCGTTAATATTAATTTCTTTTACAGAAGCTTTACATTACCATTGGACTCACCACTTTTAATCAAATTTTAAGCTGTTCGCTTGTTTATATTATACCATATTCGCCCAATTTGTCAACCTCATTATGCAATTTTTGTGAAAACTGCACAAAAATCTGTTTTAAAAGCCGCAATTTGCGGTACCCCATATAGGGGGGGATAGCGGAGTGCGGCATATTTTTTGTGCAAACTAAACAAAATCCCCCTGCCAAAAGCAAGGGGAAAAGAAAATTTATTTAATTATTTCAAGCTCGTATTCTCTTGAGCCTAGTCCCTCGTTTTCAAGTGCCGCCACCTGCACGAAGGGGTCCTTTCCGTGAAGGCGCTCAAAAAGATGTCCCTTCTCTCCAAGCTCCTTGCCCGCGGGCACGCCCTCCTTAATAAGGTTTTCAAACTTAATAAGATCAAGGCTCGCCTGCTCAACCGAAACTATCTTTTCGCCGCCTATAATGCCAATATCGGGCACGAGCGAGGGAGTGGTCATTCCCCAGCAATCGCAAAGGGCGGTTATCTGGGTAAGCACGTTTATAAAATAGACGTTTTCGCCAAAAGGCTCCAGAATCGTTTTGGTGGCAAGCGCCATTCCCTTTTGGAAATCAAAATATCCGTCAGCACGCATCTCTATTGCATTTTTGGGGCAAACCTTAACGCAATGACGGCAAAGGGTGCAATGGTGGTAATTTATGCGGTATTTTCCGTCTTTAAAGCTGTTTGCATAGTGGTTGCAGGCGTCAATGCATTTGTTGCAGTGAATGCACTCGTCGGCATTCCACACAAGGCCGCCCTCAAGTCCGTGAAGCTCGCGACGGGTACGGTCGGTAACACAGCCCATTGCAATATTTTTGCAGGCGCCGCCAAAGCCGCAAACGCCGTGACCCTTGGCGTGAGAAAAATCTATAAAAAAGTCGGCATCGTAAACGTGGCCCGCAATATCAACGTGCTTAAAGGTCTTGTAATCGACCTCTTTGGTGTAGAAATATTTTCCGAAATAGCCGCAATCGTCGATCACGGGAGCGCCGAGAGCCTCCTCGGTATAGCCTCTGTTTTCAGGGTGGCGCGACGCCACGTAATGGTCGGTAAAAAAGCACTCGCCGCCCGATTCCTTAATAAAATCCGCAAGCTTTCTTGCAAAAACGGGCGGAATGGTGGAATATCCTATTCCCGAGCCAACGTGCATTTTAATACAAACCTTTTTACCGTTTACCTTTTCCGAAAGCCCGCTTTTCTTCAAAAGACGGGTAAATTTTTCGGGAAGAGTCTGGCTTGCCTCGTAACGGGTAAAGGCCATAGGGGCAAATAAAACCTTATCGCTCATTTTTCTCTCTTATCTCCTTGCTTCTCTTTTTAACGCGTAAATACATTTCAAGGTCTGCCTTTGAGAAGGTGTATTTCGTGTTGCACCAATGGCAAACGACCTCGGTTTCCTCATCGTCCGAAAGCTTTGAAAGCTCCTCCTCCGAAAGTGTAAGAAGCATAAGCTCTATTTTTTCTCTGCTGCAGTCGCAATGGTATTTCGGCTCGATTGTTTCGGTTACCTCAAAGTCAAAGCCGTAAAGCGCCGCCTTTAAAATATCGGTGCCGCTCATACCGCTTTCAAGCATTGCAGTCACGTTGGGAAGCACCGCGATATTTTCGTCAAGCTTTTTAAGAAGCTCCTCCTCACAGCCGGGCATTGCCCAAACAACGAAGCCGCCTGCCGCCTTAACCGAAAGATTTTCGCTTTTTGTATCAAGCAACACGCCGAGCGAGCAGCAAAAAGGAGTTTGCTCGCTTTTCTGGTAGTAATCGGTAATATCTGCGGCAACCTCGCCGTTCACAAGCGGAATCTGACCTGCATAAGGCTCTTTAAGTCCAAGGTCCTTTACAACGGTGAGATTACCGTTTTTGCCAAACGCCGAGCCAAGAGGCTCGTTTTCAAGCGGCAACCATTCGGGATTTGAGATAATTCCTCTTACCTCTCCCTTCATATTCGCCGCGGCAGTCATTTTACAGCCGCCGTCAAATCGGAATGCAATGCTTTCCTTTTCGCCCTTTAAGGTAATGCCTATCATCGCCGCGGCGGTAAGTGCTCTGCCGAAAAGTATCTTCATAGCGGGAGAAAGTGAAAATTTTTCGTCTGCCTCCGAAACGAGCGCGCCCGTTTCAGCCGCTATTGCTATAAACTTTTTATCCTTTGATATTGCTCTTATGATTTTATCCATTTTAAAAACCTTATCTTTCCTTTTTTGCAACAATAATAATTCGTTCGTCGTTTTCCTTTGGAGCGCGCTTTTTCAAAAACTCGCCGCCGTATATCTTCTTTATTTCAAGACCCGACTTCAAAAGCATATCCGAAAGCTCCGAAACGGAGTAAAAGCGCTCTGAAAAGCTTTCCTCGCTTTTTTGGTATTTCCCGCTCTTATCCCTTGTAAAAAGAATGAGATAAAAATCGCAAACGCCGCTTTTTTCATTATAATCGTTTTGCCACACAAGCGAGTTTTCCTCATCTTCAAAATAATAGCAGTTGCCCGCAAGCGAGCTTTTGAATTTATGCTCGGTGTTTATATCAAAAACAAAAAGACTTCCCTTAACCATAAAAAGCGAGATGCGGTCAAGCGCCCTTTGCAATCTCTTTTTGTCGGTTATGTGGTTTACAACGTCTCCAACGGCATAGGCGCCGTCAACGGTGCCGTAAAGGTCAAGGCTCTCGGCGGATTGATTAAGCAAAAGCACGTCGCGCCCGTCGGTGGCATTTTTTGCAATTTCAAGCATCTCGTAGCTTTCGTCGCAACCGATCATCTGGTAGCCCCTGTCGCTCATAAGCGCGGTAATTTTTCCGCTTCCGCAGCCAACATCGAGAATAATCTTACCCTTTTCCTTTTTGAAAAGGCTATCTAAAAAATCGGCGCGCTTTTCCTCGTTTACACCCGAAAAGGCATCGTAAACCGAGGAGATTACGTCGTAGCTCATTTCTTAATATTCTCCAATGCGGTTTTATATCCGTCGGTGCCGTAGTTAAGGCAACGGTTAACGCGGGAAATCGTGGCGGTAGATGCACCCGTTTTTTCAACAATCTCGCTGTAAACGGTGTTTTCCGAAAGCATTACCGCAACCTTAAAGCGCTGCGACATTGCCTTTAATTCCGAAACGGTGCAAAGGTCCTCAAAAAAATCATAGCATTCATCGGCATTCTTAAGTGCCAAAATTGCTTTAAAGAGCAAATCGGTATCTTCGTTTCTTAATTTACTGTTCATTTTAAACCTCTCAAAAGTTGATACTAATATTTTAACACTTTAGTTTGTGAAAGTCAAGAGAAAAAAATAAAAGCCAAGAATATATCTTGGCTTTTATGAATTTATTTAACTGATTAGCAGCAGCCGTATGCCATCATTGCACGTGCAACCTTTAAGAAGCCTGCAATGTTAGCGCCTGCAACGAGGTCGTCGCCGAGGCCGTACTCGTTAGCAGCTGCAACGGAAGCAGCGAAGATGTTGTGCATGATGCTGTGAAGCTTCTCGTCAACTTCTTCTGCGCTCCAAGCAAGACGCATGGAGTTCTGAGTCATTTCAAGGCCGGAAACGGAAACGCCGCCTGCGTTAACTGCCTTGGAAGGAGCAACGATAACGTTGTTTTCCTTGAGGTAAGCAATAGCTTCGTTGGTGGTGGGCATGTTAGCAACCTCAACGTAATACTTAAGGCCGTTTGCTACCATCTGCTTTGCTTCTTCAATACCTACTTCGTTCTGGGTTGCGCAGGGCATCATGATGTCAGCCTTAACGCCCCAGGGCTTCTGACCCTTGAAGAACTGTACGCCGAATTTATCTGCATAATCTTCAACTCTGTTGCGGCAGGAATCGCGCATTTCGAGCATGTAAGCAATCTTTTCCTTGGTGGAAACGCCATCGGGATCGTAAACGTAGCCGTCGGGACCGGAGATGGTGATAACCTTACCGCCGAGCTCGGTGATCTTGGTTACTGCGCCCCAAGCAACGTTGCCGAAGCCGGAAACTGCGAAGGTCTTGCCTTTGATGGTATCCTTGAAGTGCTCGAGCATTTCAACGGTGTAGTAAACTGCGCCAAATCCTGTTGCCTCGGGACGGAGGATAGAGCCGCCGAAGGGCATACCCTTACCGGTGAGAACGCCGGTGAACTCGTCGCGAAGTCTTTTGTACTGACCGAAGAGGTAGCCGATCTCTCTTGCGCCAACGCCGATATCGCCTGCGGGAACGTCGGTGTCGGGACCGATGTGCTTCTGAAGCTCAGTCATGAAGCTCTGGCAGAAACGCATAACCTCACCGTCGGATTTGCCCTGGGGATTGAAGTCTGCGCCGCCCTTACCGCCGCCCATGGGGAGAGAGGTAAGAGAGTTCTTAAAGGTCTGCTCGAAGCCAAGGAATTTGATGATGCTTTCGTTTACAGAGGGGTGGAATCTGAGGCCGCCCTTGTAAGGACCGATTGCGCTGTTAAACTGAACGCGATAGCCGCGGTTTACCTGAACCTTGCCGTTGTCGTCAACCCACGGTACACGGAATTTGATAATTCTTTCGGGCTCAACCATAAGGTCGATAACGCCCTTCTCGATAAATTCGGGGCTCTTTACCAATACGGGGATAAGTGACTCAAGAACCTCGCTTACAGTCTGGTGAAATTCGATTTCGCCGGGATTGCGCTTTTTAACGTTTTCAATAACGCCTTCAATGTAGGATTTTACTTCTGCTGCTGTCATTGCCATGATTAAAAACCTCCAAATTTTCTTTTAAGCCGCGTTGGCTTTATTCTTGATACTATTATACCAACAATTTTGGCGTTTGTCAAAACAATAATGCAAAATTAAGCTAAAATTAACTAAAAATAATTCAACTATAAGCCATTTTAAATGTTATTGTAAAGCAGTTTTTAAAATTTTAAAATTTTTTATCTTTTTTTGCATTTTTGTTGCCGATATTGTTTTTTAATTTGACTTTTAATTTTAAAAATGATATAATAAAGTTTAATGTGTAAATTTCACGAGGTGTTTTTATGAACTGGCCGGTTTTTCTTTTAAATAATGTTCTGCTCGGCGTGGGTCTTGCAATGGATGCTTTTTCGGTTTCTCTTGCAAACGGCCTTAACGACCACTCAATGAAAAAGCCAAAGGCATTTCTCATCTCCGGCGTATTTGCCTTTTTTCAGGCGGCAATGCCGCTTATCGGTTGGTTTTGCGTTTCATCGCTTGCCGGTCTTTTTAAAGAATTCCAAAAATTCATTCCTTACATAGCTCTTTTGCTTCTTTGCTTTATAGGCATCAAGATGATAATCGACGGTGTCAAGTGCGGCGGCTGTGAGGAATGCAGCTGCGGAAAGCTCGGTTTTGCGGCGCTTATCATTCAAGGAATTGCCACCTCGATCGACGCCCTTTCGGTTGGCTTTACCATTTCGGAATACAACTTTTTCGAAGCAGTTCTTGCAGCGCTTCTCATTTCGCTTGTCACCTTTATAATCTGCCTTTCGGGTGTTTTCATAGGCAGAAAGGCAGGAACCAAGCTTGCGGGCAAGGCGGGAATTTTAGGCGGCGCAATCCTCATTTTCATAGGCCTTGAAATTTTCATCACGGGAATTATATAAAATTATATAATATGTATTTAATATATAAAAGGGAGCGAAAGCTCCCTTTTATTTTTTATACGTTAAATTGTCGCAAAATTGCCTCGCAGTCCGATTCGCTTTCGGCCACCGCCGTAACCGTTATTTCGGGCAAGGACGTGCTTTCCGAAACGAAGATCCCGCCTTTTTCAGTCTGAAAAAAGGTCGGCACCGCCGTTTTTATTTCCGATGCCGCCTCGGTGCTGTAAAGTCTTACAAGTGCCCTTCTGCTTTGCGAAAGCGAAAGAGTTACCGAGCGGCGCACGCATCGCGGCATTGCGGCAACAAGCTCAAAAAGCGGCTTTTTCGTTTTCTTAACCGCCTTTGCAATTACGGAAATGCAAAACGCCGCATCGAGAAACGCTGTTGCCTTTCTCATATCCTTCTTGTTTTCCTTTGCCACCCTCACTATCCTTCCGCCCGTGGCATTTTCAATTATTTTATCTGCAAGAGGGTAATTTTCGGGAAGATAAAGCTTTTCATAAACAAGAAGCGCCGCAAATGCCGAAAGTACGGCAGTGTGTTCCTCCGAAAGATAAACCCCTCTCTCGTCGGTAAGCGAAAAAGCGTCGCCGCCGTCGTTTACAAAAAAGCTTATATACTCGTCCTCGGTGCAATTTATCACCTTTTTGCAGTAAATCTCCGTAAGAAGCAGGTTTTCAGAGGAAATATTTGCGGTAAAGCCCTTTTCAGAAATAAGCGAAAGCTCCTCGCCGTAAAGCTCCTTAACTCCCAGAAGCTCAATTTTTCTTCCAAAGACCTTGTTTTCTCCCTCGGCAATCGCCTTTGGAAAAGAATCGTATCCGAGTGTGTCGCAAAAAACAACACCCTCCTTTTGAAAAAAGGCTCCGCTGTCACAGCCGTATCTGCTTGCGGCAAACCTCCACACCGACCTCGGAAGCCCTCTTAACGTCATAACGTCTGCCCCCGAAAGAAGTGCGCCGCTAATAAAAAGCTCTGCCGCCTTTTCAGCCTCGTCATCCTCCGAAATGCCAACCATCACCCTTTTTGCCGCTCTGCCTATTCGTTTTCCCGCCTCGTGCGCCCTTTCGCCCAAAAGACCGTTTTCGTTTTCCTTTTTGCCAAGCGCCTTGAAATCAGCTATAACTGCTTTTTTTCCTATCACCGCGCCGTCGGCAATTTCGGCATAAGCGCCTATTATCGCCTCCTCAACCCTCGCGCCTTTTCCAATTTCGGCATCGTCAAGAATTATACTTCCCTTGATTACCGTGCCGTCACCAACCGTCACGTTATCGCAAATGACCGAATCGTTTATCTCGCACTCCTTGCCTCTTTTGAAATTCTTGCCAATCTGCATAATTCCTTTTCCGCCGTTTTTTTCATTATAATACTTTACCGCCTCCTTATAATCGGAAACGCTTTGTATTTTAATTATTTTCCTTTCCGCAAGGTGACCGAAAACCGAGAAATTCGCTGCCGCCTCGGGTAAAAAGTCAAGCTCAAGGCTTTTTACACTTTTCTTTACCGATTTTTTCATTACGTCAGCCGAAATAACCGCCGCGCCGCCGTAGGTGAAATCGGAATAAGAATAGTCAACCGACGGCGGAATAAAAACGCCCTCAATTTTGCAAAGTGAGGATAATGAAAATATCGGCTCACAGGGCTCGTTGCTTTCTCGCAGCAAAACCATACCGTCGGCAAAAAGCTCTCTTTTGGCCTCAAGCATTCCCGTTATGTCCTCCGCCTCAATGCAGCAGCAAGACGAAACTATTACAACGTCTTCGTTTTCATCACAAACCGCGCTTTCAAAAAACTCAAACAGAAATTCCTGTGCGCCGTATTTTCCGCTTGAAAGAAACGATAACATTTTTGCGTTTTTGTTATCAAGAATCTCCTTTCTTATCCCCTTGTCTGTTTCAGATATTACCGCAACCCTTTTTGCGCCCGCCTCAACAAGTGCCGAAATCTGATGCGAAACAAGCGTTTTTGCCCCCATAACGTGAAGCGAAAGAGGCTTTACCCCCGTAACTGCCGCAATTCCTTTTTCTCTGCCCGTAACAACGATTACACCCGTCATATTTTCATCTCCGTTATTTTATAACGGTATTATTGACAAAAATGCGGCTTTTAAAACGAAAAATCCTCCGAAAGCTCGGAGGATTTGTTGTTTAAGCTATTTTTATATCAATATTTCCGGTGCTTGCATATATCTTGCAGCTGCCGCCCTCGGAATTTTCAGGCACCCTTACCTTTCCCGTGCCACTTTTTGCATCAAATTGCTTGCCCGAAGCAAGACTGCCTCTTACGTCGCCCGTAGAGGTGTTTATCTCGATCTCGGTGGCATCAAACCGCTGAAGCAAAACGTCGCCCGTGCCGACCTCAACCTTTGCCTTTCCTTTAACCTCGGTGTCGTAAAGCGATACACTTCCCGTTGAAGCAAAGGCCGAAAGAGAGCCGATCTCCTCACTCCAAATAAAAACTTCGCCCGTAGTGGCTCTTAAATAAGCGTTTCCGCTAATCGCCGCTTTAAGGCTAATACCTCCCGTTGTGGTTTGTATTCCCGCGCTTTCAAAGGTAAGACCATTGGGAACGGTCACGTCGCCCGTGGTATTGTTAATCGCAAGCTTACCGTAGCTTCCCATAGGCAATACTATCCTTACCGTTTGCTCTTTTAAGCTTATTCCGATATGCTCATACCACTTTCTCGTGTCTTTTACCTCAACGGTGAGGCTTCCGTCCGTTACAGTGACGGTGTGATGCAAATTCTTTTGCTCGGTAAAATACACCGTTGTTTTATCGTCCTTTGAAAGCTCGAATACAACGTTTGCCGTTTTGGTCCTTACAGTTATATTCTGATATTCCTCGGTTATTTCCAGCTGTTTTTCCTCGTATTCAAAGGTTGAAAGACCCGAAAAGTCCCAATTAAGTGCCGTCATGGCTCCGACAAAAACGGTGCCGCCCGCAATTATGAAGATCGCCGCAACGATAAGCCACGCTATTGTTCCTTTTTTCATTTTGCTTCCTCCTTTGAAAAGAGCCTTTTAATGCCCTTAAACACGGCCTTGGTCAAAAATGCCGTTCCCTTCGTAACGGCGTTTATGCAGATAATAAGCACTATTGAAACGCCTATGAGCAAAAGGCTTGCTCCGACGGTTGCCGCCCCTGCGGCGCCGTAGCCAAAGGCCGCAAAGCCCGCGCCCGCTATAATTCCCACCACGCCGACTACGAGTGCAGAGCCAAAAGCCGCCCAGAGGGAAACGATCACCGACCACAGTGCAACGTAAGCCGATATTGCCGCAGAAATAACGGCAATCGCAACCGAAAGCCAAACGGGCGCGCTGACAATGAGAAGAGCTATCATCCACGGGCTTATTTTCTTCTTTTTCTCCGTTTCATCCGTTTCCGCGGCAGCAACGGGAAGAGCTTTCTCCTTGGGACTTTCTTCCTCCTTCGTTTCCGCCTCAGCTTCCTCCGATGCCGCAATGTCCCCGATTTCATCAATGGGGCCGACTGCCAAAACCGCCTCCTCCTCCGAAAGCCCTTCCTCCATTCTGTCCTCGATCATTTCGCTGTAAAAGTTCAGTCGCTCTATCTTTTCTTCCTTCGGAAGCCTTGAAAGCTTTTCGGAAAGCTCCAAAAGAAATTCCATTTTAGTCATTTCCGTTATCCCCCTTCGCCACAAAGGTATAAATTCTCATTATCTCTTCCCACTCCGCCTTGAATTCCTCAATTCGCTTTATTCCCGCTTCGGTTATGCGGTAATATTTTCTTAGCCTTCCGCCGTGCTCGGCGGTTCTCACCGTGAGAAGCTCTGCCGTTTCAAGCCTTTTTAAAATGGTATAAAGGGTTGACTCCGAAAGCTCTATAAACGGCTTCAGGTCCTTTATTATTTTGTATCCGTAGGAATCCTCGGTTTTTATTGATGCAAGAACGCAAACGTCCAAAAGACCGCGTTTTAACTGCACGTCCATACAATACCTCTCCTTTCGTAATATATCATATCACGAAGTATTGCTTTTGTCAATAGGCAAAATAAAAAAACGGCGGAAAAATTTCCGCCGTTTTACCCGTTTTTATTCTTCCTCGTTTATTTCTCTTAAGCTGTAGGTAAGAAGCATAAGGCTGTCTGCCAGATGAACGTTCTCAACCGCAACGCCCTTCGTTGCCTGAATTTCGGCATTTGTAAAATTCCAAAATCCCTTTACTCCGCAGCTTTTAAGCCGCTCAAACATTTCGTTTGCGTTTGCCTTTGAAAGGGTGAGCACTGCAATATCGGGACGGTGCTTTTCGCAAAAATCCTCAATTACGTCAATATCGGCAATTTTGTGCTGTCCGCAAAGCTTACCGATCTTCTCGGGATTCGAATCGAAGATTCCGAGTATCTTGACTCCGCGCTTCTGGAAGTTGATGTTGTTTACTATTGCGTGGCCAAGATTACCCACACCCACAACTATTGCGGTAAAGTTTTCGTTAACGCCGAGGATCTGCGACATTTCCTGATTGAGATTTGGAACGCTGTAGCCGTAGCCCTGCTGACCGAAGCCGCCAAAGTGGTTAAAGTCCTGCCTTATCTGCGAGGCAGTAACGTCCATCAGCTCCGAAAGCTCCTTTGAGGAAACCTTGAGTTTATTCTGTTTGTAAAGCTCGTTTAAATAACGAAAATATCGCGGTAATCTTCTTATTACCGAAAGCGGTACCTTTTTCATTATATAAGGTCTCCCCGAAAAAAAATTAAAGCTTCGATACGGTTTCCATTACGTATTTGCCAAACTCTGCGCAGGTTGCACCGGTATCTCTTCCGGTGATTTCAAGCTTCTTTTCCTCAAACATACAAATATCAAGAGCTCTTTCAAGCTTGTCTGCCTTGTCCTGATATCCGATGTGTGAAAGAAGCATTACAGATGCGCGGAGCATCGAGCAGGGGTCTGCATAAATATCTCTGCCCTCTTCGACCATTCTGGGTGCAGAGCCGTGAATTGCCTCAAACATTGCATAGCGCTTACCGAGGTTTGCGCTGCCTGCGGTGCCAACGCCGCCCTGGAATTCGGCAGCCTCGTCGGTGATGATATCTCCGTAAAGGTTGGGAAGCACGAATACCTTAAAGTCTTTTCTGCGCTTTTCATCTATAAGCTTTGCAGTGGTAATATCAATATACCATGCATCGGTTACGATCTCGGGATATTCCTCGCCAATCTTCTTGCAAAGATTCAAGAACTTACCGTCGGTGGTCTTAATAACGTTTGCCTTGGTGATAACCGAAACCTTGCCCTTTTTGTTTTTTCTTGCATAATCGTATGCAAGACGTGCAATTCTCTCGGTGCCCTCGGTTGTGGTAACCTTGAAGTCAAAGGAGATCTCGTCGTTTACCTGAACGCCCTTTGAGCCGAGTGCGTATTCACCCTCGGTATTTTCACGGAAGAAGGTCCAGTCAATGCCCTTTTCGGGAACCTTAACGGGACGTACGTTTGCAAAAAGGTCAAGAGCCTTTCTCATTGCAACGTTTGCCGATTCGATGTTGGGATATTTTCCGCCTGCCTCGGGAGTAGTGGTGGGGCCTTTAAGAATAACGTGGCAGGACTTTAACTCCTCAAGCACGTCATCGGGAATAGCCTTCATAACCTTAACTCTGTTTTCGATGGTAAGACCGTCGATATCCTTAAAGGTTACCTTGCCCGACTTCACCTCGTCTGCAAGAAGGAATTTAAGCACGTTTGCGCTTTCCTTTGTGATCATGGGACCGATTCCGTCGCCTCCGCAAACGCCGATAACTATGGTATCGAGCTTTTCGTAATCAACAAAATCACGGGTTTCCTTCATCTTCTCGTTTCTCTCAAGCTGAGAGCGGATAACCTCTTCAAATTTGGCTGCTGCCGCTTTAATTTCTGCCTCGTACATTTCAGTTGTTTCCTTTCATCATATTTATAAGTCCGCCCGAAAGAAGCATATTAAGCTGCTTTTCGGAGAAGTCTGCCTTTAAAGTAAACTCAAAGCCGCCCGTTACGTTCTTGACGGTGATCTTGCCGCTTGCAAGCTGAGTTCTTGCATCTTCAATTCTCAAAACGTCGTTCTGATTTATCTTTTCGTAATCTGCGCTATCCTCAAAAACAAGGGGCATAATTCCCGAGTTTATGAGGTTTGCTGCGTGAATTCTTGCAAACGAAACCGCCATAACCGCCTTTATGCCAAGATAAAGGGGAACGAGCGCCGCATGCTCTCTTGAAGATCCCTGACCGTAGTTTGCGCCGCCTATGATAAAGCCGCCGCCCTCTGCCTTTGCTCTTTCGGGGAATGAGGGATCGCAAACCTCAAAGCAATACTGCGAAAGGTGAGGAATGTTTGAGCGGTAAGGAAGAATTTTACTTCCCGCAGGCATAATATGGTCGGTGGTAATGTTGTCGCCAACCTTCAAAACCGCCTTCTTCTCAATTGTTTCGGGAAGATTTTCGTTTAAGGGGAAGGGCTTTATGTTGGGGCCGCGAAGAACCTCAACCTCTTCTCCTACGGGTGCAGGTGCGTCAACCATATTGTCGTTTATTAAAAATTCGTTGGGAATTTTTATTTCAGGGAAATCAAAGCCTGCCTCTGTAGGATCGGTAAGAACGCCCGTTATTGCGGAAACCGCCGCCGTTTCGGGTGAAACGAGATATATTTTGCCGTCCTTCGTGCCGCTTCTTCCCTCAAAGTTTCTGTTAAAGGTACGAAGCGAAACGCCGGCAGAATTGGGTGACTGTCCCATTCCTATACAAGGACCGCAAGCGCATTCAAGCACTCTTGCGCCTGCCGCAATAATGTCGGCAAGAGCGCCGTTTTCGGCAAGCATGGTAAATACCTGCTTCGAGCCGGGAGAAACGGTAAGCGAAACGCCCTCAGCAACGGTGTTGCCCTTAAGGATTGCCGCAACTCTCATAAGGTCAAGATAAGAGGAGTTGGTGCAGGAGCCTATGCAGACCTGATCTATTTTGATTTTGCCGATATTTTTTACCTCGTCAACGTTGTCGGGCATGTGAGGCTTTGCAGCCAAGGGAGAAAGAGCCGAAAGGTCAACGGTAATCTCCTTATCGTAGGTTGCATCGTCGTCTGCCTTTATCTCAACGTAATCCTCTTCTCTGCCCTCAGCCTTCAAGAATGCTCTTGTAATTTCATCAGAGGGAAAAACCGAGGTGGTTGCGCCAAGCTCGGCGCCCATGTTGGTAATGGTTGCTCTTTCGGGAACGGAAAGGGATAAAACGCCCTCGCCGCCGTATTCGATAATGGAGCCAACGCCGCCCTTAACAGAGAGAATGCGAAGAACCTCCAAAATAACGTCCTTTGCCGAAACGAAGGGACGGAGCTTTCCAATAAGGTTTACCTTAATAACCTTGGGCATAGTGATGTTGTAAGCACCGCCGCCCATTGCCACTGCAACGTCAAGACCGCCTGCGCCCATTGCAAGCATACCGATACCGCCGCCGGTGGGAGTGTGCGAGTCGGAGCCGAGAAGTGTTTTTCCGGGCTTTCCGAATCTCTCAAGATGCACCTGATGGCAGATGCCGTTGCCGGGTCTTGAATAGTAAACGCCGTGCTTTTTGCAAACGGTTCTTATGTAGTTATGGTCGTCGGCATTCATAAAGCCCGACTGAAGAGTGTTATGGTCGATATAAGCAACCGATTTTTCGGTTTTATCTCTGTCTATCCCCATTGCCTCAAACTGCAGATACGCCATCGTTCCGGTAGCATCCTGCGTTAAGGTCTGGTCGATTTTAAGGCCTATCTCGGTGCCCTTTATCATTTCGCCCTTCACCAAGTGGCTTTTTATAAGTTTTTCGGCTATGTTCATCGTGTTTATTGCCCCCGTGTATAATTATTCTAATAAAATATTATAATATATTACGTTTATTTTGTCAATTAAATATCCCACTCTTTCTGTTAAATTCCTGTTGCATTTTTGTTTTTTTTGTGTTATAATCTAAATATACATTAATAAGAAGGTGCAATTATGAAAAAATTTAAGGTTGGTCTTCAGCTTTTCTCCATAAGCGGCGATATGCATGCAGATATGGATAAAGCTCTTTACGAGGTCAAAAAAGCAGGCTACGATTACGTTGAGTTTGCGGGATATTTCGGAAAAACCGCAGACGAAATAAAGGCTTTGCTTGACAAACACGAGCTTGAATGTCACTCGGTCCATCAGAATATATCACTTTTCCTTGAGGAGGGTCAGAGCGCGGTTGATTTCATCAAGACTTTCGGAGTCAAATATTGCGGTGTTCCCCACTACGCCAAGGATAAGCTCGCAGGCACTCCCGAATGGGCTGAAACCGTTGAGAGATTTACCGCTATCGGAAAGCTGATGAGAGAAAACGGCATTCAGCTTATTTATCACAACCACGATTTTGAGTTTGAAAAATTTGAGGATAAATATCTTTTCGACCACATCTTCGACAGCGTAAAGGACGACCTCATAATCCCCGAGCTTGACGTTGCATGGGTGACCTACGGCGGCGAGGACCCCGTTGAATATCTTGTGAAATATTCCGGCAAGGTTCCCGTTTTGCACCTTAAGGACTTTTCCGCAAAATTCTTCAAGGGCGGCCCCGTTTACGGTCTTATAGACAAAGACGGCAACGAAATGAAGGCCGACAAGGCTGTTGACAACGAGTTCAAATTTGAGGCACTCGGAAACGGCGTTGTTAAGCTTCCCGAAATCCTCGAAACCGCTTCTAAAGCAGGCACCGAATATCTTATCGTTGAGCGTGACGTTTCTCACGATATGACTCCCCTTGAAAGCGCTCGCGTTTCAAGAGAATATCTCAGATCTCTCGGAATATAAAATTAACTTAAAAAGCAGGCTTTGCCTGCTTTTTATTTGCATTTTCCCCTTTACTGTGGTATACTTTTATATATCAACGTTAAAAAGGAGCTTTATTATGAAAAAAGCACTTCTTTCGCCCCGCTTTACCGCCGCGCTTATAATTTTTTCTCTTATAGGTCAGGTGGCGTGGGTAGTTGAAAATATGTATTTCAACGTTTTTATCTACAAGACCTTCAACGCATCGGCAGGCGACATTTCTCTTATGGTTGCCGCCTCTGCAATAACCGCAACCCTTACCACCGTTTTTATGGGTGCTTTATCGGATAAAATAGGCAAACGCAAGCTCTTTATTTCGGTGGGATATATTCTCTGGGGCGTTTCGATCTTTTCATTCGTTTTTCTTTGCACCGGCCAGTTTTCAAAAACAACGGCGCTTACCGCATCTGCAGCCGCACTCGGCGTTTCGCTTACGATAATTCTTGACTGCGTTATGACCTTCTTTGGCTCAACCGCAAATGACGCCGCCTTTAACGCCTGGCTTACCGACTCAACCGATTCCTCAAACCGCGGCGCCGCAGAGGGCTTAAACGCTATGATGCCGCTTGTTGCAATACTTGTTGTTTTCGGCGGATTTATGTTTTTCGATCTTGAAAAATCCCAAAGCTGGCTCGTGATATTCACGGTAATCGGCGTTGCGGTAACGCTTATCGGTATTCTCGGTCTTTTCCTTATCAAGGAGCCCGAAATAAAGCCCGTTACCGAAAGCTATTTTAAAACCATCACCTACGGCTTTTTGCCACGCACCGTAAAGGAAAACCGCAGACTTTACCTCTCGCTTTTGCTTTTTGTAATTTTCAACATTTCAATTCAGATCTTTATGCCCTACTTGATAATCTACTACGAGGTTTCCCTCAAAATGACCGATTACGTCCTTATTATGGCGCCCGCAATAGTAATTGCATCGGTGGTAACTGCTCTTTGGGGCAGAGTTTACGATAAAAAGGGCTTTTCATTCTCCGGGCTTTTAGCGCTTATTTCCCTTGTTTCAGGATATTTACTTCTCATTTTGTTTACCGATAAGCTCTTTGTTTTCATCGGTTCCCTCTTTATGATGAGTGGCTACCTTGCGGGAATGGCGGTGTTTGGCGCCTCTATCCGCGATAACACCCCCAAGGGCAAATCGGGAATGCTTCAGGGAGTTAGAATTTTTGCGCAAGTATTTATTCCCGGCATAGTAGGTCCGTATATCGGCAAGCTCGTGCTTGCAAACGCCGAAACGATAGTAAACGGCGACGGCACTACCTCCTTCATTCCAAACCAGAGCATCTTCGTTGCCGCCGCAATCGCGGTAATTCCCGTTATTTGTTATTTCATTCTGTTATCCTTGAAAGGCAGAGATAAAAATGCTTAAAACACCCTTTGAAAAAGATTTTTCCGAAAACGGAATTCCCTTTTCAAGCTATCCCCGTCCCCAATTCAAAAGAGAAAGCTACCTTTGTTTAAACGGCAAATGGAGCTTTACGATCCTTGGCAAAAATCCCTTTGAAGGCGAAATAACGGTGCCCTTTCCGCCAGAAAGCCGTCTTTCAGGCGTTGAAAGATATATTGAAAAAGAGGATATTCTCGTTTATTCCCGCCGTTTTTCACTCCCTGCAGACTTCAATAAGGGAAAGGTAGTAATCAACTTCGGCGCCGCCGACCAGTATGCCGACGTTTTTATAAACGGCACCCTTGCAGGCAGTCACGAGGGCGGATATCTCCCCTTTTCCTTTGATATAACCGACCTTCTGAAGGAGGGAGAAAACGAGATTACCGTAAATGTTTCCGACCCGCTTGACAAAGCCCTTCCCTACGGCAAGCAAACCGAAAAGTCAAAGGGAATGTGGTATACAAAGGTAAGCGGCATCTGGCAAACGGTCTGGCTCGAAAGCCTTCCCGAAGGTCATATTGAAAAAATAAAGGTAACCCCCGCAGATGAAGGCGTTTTAATAAAGGTAAAGGGTGGCGCAGAGAAAAAGCTCCTTACCGTAAAGGCGCCCGACCGCACCCTCTTTTACTCCTTTAAGGGCGAAAGCATCTTTGTAAAAATCGATAACCCCCGCCTCTGGTCGCCTTGCGACCCCTATCTTTACGATTTTACCCTTTCCTCGGGAAATGACACGGTAAAATCCTATTTTGCCATTCGCACCGTTTCAATAGAAACAGCAAACGGCACCCCCTATATTTGCTTAAACAAAAAGCCCTATTTCTTTAACGGACTTTTGGATCAGGGCTATTTCCCCGACGGCATCTTCCTTCCCGCCACCGAAAAGGGCCTTGAAAACGATATTCTCACAATGAAGCGCTGCGGCTTTAACACCCTTCGCAAGCATATAAAGCTTGAGCCCGACCTTTTCTATTACTACTGCGACAAGCACGGTATGATAGTTTTTCAGGATATGATAAACAACGGCAAATACAGCTTTTTCAAGGATACCGTTTTGCCCACTCTCGGCTTCAAATCGGGCTTTGAGCACCGCGCCTCAAAAAGGCAGAAAAAAGCCTTTTTAGAAAGCTCAACGGGAATTATCGAACACCTTTATAACCACCCCTCCGTTTGCTACTACACCGTATTCAACGAGGGCTGGGGTCAGTTTGACGCCGACGGCTGCTACGGATATTTAAAATCGCTTGACAAAACGAGAATATTTGACGCCACCTCGGGCTGGTTTGTAAAAAACAAAAGCGACGTTTCAAGCCACCACGTTTATTTCAAGGCGCTTGACCTTAAAAAATCCCCCTCAAGGCCTCTCGTCCTTTCGGAGTTCGGCGGCTATTCCTATAAAATACCAAAGCATTCCTTTAACCTTAAAAATACCTACGGCTACCGCTTCTTCAAGGACGCAACCGAATTTTCGCGCGCCTTTACCTCGCTTTACGAAAACGAGGTTGCCGCAATGATAAAGCGCGGGCTTTCTGCGGCAATCTACACCCAGGTAAGCGACGTTGAGGACGAAACAAACGGACTTTTCACCTACGACCGCGAGATTTTAAAGCTTACCCCCGAAGAACTTTCTTCAATAAACGAAAAGCTTTACTCGCTCTTTTTTGAAATCACCACCACGGAGAAATAAAATGCAAAAAGCAAGAAAAATTCTTTCGCTTTTCACAACCTTCTTGAAAATCGGCGCCTTTACCTT
>JAZRNU010000098.1:0-5063 GCA_045648325.1 Eubacteriales bacterium
GGGCGATACTGAGAGGGTAAAAGCCTCGCCGTTATAGGTCACCTTGCCATCTTCGCTTGATTGAAGCTCAAGCCTTTCAAATCCGTCGTCGATAACAGAAAGAACCTCTACTATTTTTGAAATTCCGCCCTCTATTGGAAGAGGAAAGCGGTTTAATGAAAGCTCAAAGCCGTAATATTTCAGTTTTACGTCATTTTTATTAAAAATAACCGTGAAATGCTTTAATATTTCGGGATTTGTAAAATTCAATTCAAAATAATCGGGCTTTAAGCGCGATACCGTAAAATCAAACTCTGTTTCTCCCGTTTTTACCGATAAAGATGCTTCAAATCCGTTTGCGTTTTTATAAACATCCTCGGGTTTAACGTTTTCCTTTGCACAGGCGGCAAAAAATACCGTTACGCAAATAAGCATTGCCGCAATTACGGCGGTGATTCTTTTCATACCATTCTCCTTTAATCGGAGGAAGGCGTTATTTGCGTTCCTCCAGGTATTTCACCGCGTCGGGAATCGCAGACAAAAGGTCTTTTGGTAAAAAGCATCTTTCGGGAATTTCATTTGTTTTGATTTTTGCCGAAAGACCGTGAATATATACTCCCAATATTGCTGCTTCGTAGGGCTTTACACCGGTTGCGGCAAAGCCAGCAATAAGACCTGCAAGCAGATCTCCGCTACCGCCCTTTGCAAGCGCTGAAGTAGCAAACGGGGATATTACCGTTTTACCGTCGGGCGCGGCTATTACTGTATATGCGCCCTTCAGAACAGTTATTACACCGTTTTTTATACTGTATTCTTTTGCGGCGCCTTCACGGTCTTTTTCAATTTCAAAAACCGATTTGCCGCAAAGCCTTGAAAACTCAAGCGGGTGCGGTGTTATTACCGCATTTTTGCAGTTTTCAAAGGGATTATTTATTTGTGAAAGAACGTTTAAAGCATCGGCGTCTATTACCTTTGGGATATCGGTGGCTGAAACAACCTTTTTTACAGCCTTCATAACGCCTTTACCGACGCCTATACCGCAGCCGATTACAAGTGCATTTTTTCTTTCTAAAAGCTTTATTATCTCGTTTGCGGATTTTTCGCATATTTTTCCGTCTTTTTCGGAAAGAGGCGCAAACACCGGCTCAAAAAGCTTTGTCTGCAATATTTTAAGCGCCGTTTTCGGCGCACAAACAGTAACAAGGCCAACTCCCGTTTTAAGTGCAGAAGATGCGGCAAAATAAGCCGCACCCGTCATATATTCCGAACCGCAAACAGATAAAAGCGAGCCAAAGCTCCCTTTGTTGCCAAGCTTGTCGCGCACGGGCAAAAGCCCCGCAACGTCATAATCCGTTAAAAAGCGCTCCATTATTTTTTGAATATGCTTCTTGCGCGAAACGCCATATCGTTTACTACGTCTTCATCTGCTTCGAAAACAACCATAGTCTTGGTTCCGTTGCTGTTAAACACCGCGTAATAAGCGCCGTTTTTTTGCTTATCGGAAACAATGTAATATTTCTTTCTTATAGAGGTGTTATGAACGGAGGGATCGTTTGACGGAATATATGCGGCAACTGTTTCACAGTTTGAAAGATCAAAGGAAATTACGTCCTTTCTCTTTTTCTGGCCGTAGATAACGTCAATATCAAACTCACCGTTGCAGTATGAATATTCATATTCTATATTCGTGTATTTAAAGAGATACCACGCTCCGTAAATTATAAGAGATGCAATGAAAAACGTAAGTGCAACGCTGTATGCCAATACAAAGCCGACAAGAAAATATATCAAACAGCCGGTAATTGCAATAATGAGCGATTTGATCGTGAGATCCTTGTTATCCATCTTCTTTTTTATAAGCTTTTCGGTGTAAAGTTCCATTTATATTTCCCCAATTTTTATTTGTTTCTTTATATTATAATCTATTTTATATTATAATCTATTTTTACAGCAAATTCAATATAAAAATATATTTTAACCTTTGCTTAACAAACAGTTATTTTTTTCTACGTTTTTTAACGTTGCAAATGCAAATCAAAATAAAAGATGCAACCGCAAAAGCCAAAACGCCAATAACAAGCCCGTTTGTAAAAGGCTTTTCTTCATTAGGCAACGGTAAAATTTCACTTTCGGGCGGTAATGCCGACGATTCTGTTTCGCTTTCAGCAGGCGGCTCGGGCTCCGGCTCAACGTAAGTTGTAAGGCAATTTTCAGGAATATTTTCAAGAAAATCGTTTTTCAAAACATCGGGGCCGACGGTGGTAGAATAAAGCCCGAAAAGTCCGTTTCCGTACTCAGCACGGTTATTGAGCGACATAGTGAAATATGCAACCTGCGATTTATGCTCCTCATAGCCCTTTTGCGCCATTTCATAGGCGCTGGCTCCTCCGAAGGAAGATAGCTTCAGCTCCTGCCAATTTATAAATATCTCGTTTTGCTCATAAAGATGAAGATAACACTTTTTAGTTTCCCACACGCCGTATTTTTCATAGCTTTTTGAAAAGCGGGTAGGATCGTTAGCAGCCGAAAGCGCCTGCTCTGACAAAACCTTTGCGTTAAGTATGTGGGCGCCGTGGCCGTATTCGCCTTTTAAATCGTGACCTATAATTACCTCGGGCTTAAAGCGACGGATATTTTCAACGAGAAAATCCAAAACCTCTTCCTCGGGATAATAAGAAAGTGCCTTTTGGAGATTTCCGCAGTATTTATCGATAAACTCGGAGATAACGGGATAGTTTTTAACTCCTACCTTCCACAATCCGTTTATAAGTTCGTGATGACGTCCGTAAACGTGCTTCATAAGGTAAACTACCTGAATTTTATATCCAAGCTCGCCTGCGTAATAAGGCATTGTGCCGCCGAACCAGAGATGCTCGTCGTCGGCATGGGTGGGCAAAAGGAGAATATCTGCTTTCTCGCAAGGTTGCTCCCACACCTGAACGAATTCAGGTAAAGCGCCTTCACCAAGAAGATAAATATCTGCCAACGTTCCCTCTCCAAACCACGAAAGAGTGTATTCGGTACCGCCCGAAAGCTCTTTGTATTCGTGCCAGAAGCCGTATTCACCGCCGTTTACCGTTTCTGTGTTACCCGTTATTTGCCAACTTGGTGGAGTATTGTTCCAGATAAGATAAACGCCGTATATTTCAACAGATGAGGTGATTTTTAATTCAAATCCGTCTGCATCGGTGCAGTAGGTGTCTACTTTACCATCTGTCAAGCGCGAAACCTTTCCACCTCCCTTTACAAGCTTAAGCTCGGATTGCTTGGTCAGGTCGCTTGCAATCAAGGCGTTTTCCTCGTTTGACGTGACCGAAGCCGTAACGGAAAAGGAAAGCAAAACTGAAAAGGCTATTAAAAAACAGAAAAATCGTTTCATAAAAAGCTCCGAATTATTTATTATACAAAGTATATCATTTTTTTCTGTTTTTGTCAATTAAACCGGAGTTTCGCGCTTTATTTAAATTATTCAAGCTGTCTTTTATGCAGTTTCAAGCTTTATAAACTCGTAATCCTTTGCAAATATTTCGCACACTTCCCTTTCCTCATTCTTCATCCCTTTATCTATTATCACTATTTCAACCGCATTATTTCCGTTTCTGTATTTTTGCACTACGGAAGCAAGCTCTCGAATTACATTTTCAACGTTTTCGGTTTGATCTGAAAACTCTATGCATACTCTTGCTCCGTCAAGGCGGTATTTCCGCACCGACGCTGACCTGTCAAAGAGCCACAAAACGAGAAAGTTGAAAACAGCGGCAATAAACAAGGCTCCGAGCAATTTAAACAGTATATCTATCATTATCAATCATTCCTTTCAATTTTATAGTATGCTTTTCAAAGATATTTTGATAAACTCTTTTCAAAATGCAAATTTTATGTTATAATATTTCAGTTAGCTTTATTTTTATATGAAAGGCTTGTCTGCAAACTATGACTGACAGATCTAAAATAAGAAATTTCTCAATAATCGCTCACATCGATCACGGCAAGTCAACTCTTGCCGACCGTTTACTTGAGGCAACGAGTGCCGTTTCAAGCCGCGAGGTCGACGAGCAGATGCTTGATAATATGGAGCTTGAAAAGGAGCGCGGCATTACCATTAAGGCACGTGCCGTGCGTCTTGACTATAAAACCGCTTCGGGCGACGTTTACGAATTAAATCTCATCGACACTCCCGGACACGTTGACTTCAACTACGAGGTTTCACGTTCTCTTGCCGCTTGCGAGGGTGCGCTTTTAGTTGTTGACGCCTCACAGGGCATTGAAGCACAAACTCTTGCAAACACCTATCTTGCAATTGAGCACGATCTTGAAATAGTTCCCGTTATAAATAAAATCGACCTTCCCGCCGCAGAGCCCGACAGAGTTGCCTCGGAAATTGAAACCGTTATCGGCATTCCCGCAATGGACGCTCCCAAGATCTCGGCAAAAACAGGTCTTAACATACAGTCGGTTCTGGATAAGATAGTTGAAAGCGTACCCGCTCCCAAGGGCGACGATAAAAAACCTCTTAAGGCTCTTATTTTTGACTCATATTACGACAGCTACCGCGGTGTTATCGTTTATATAAGACTTATGGAAGGCACTATAAAGAAGGGCGACAGAGTTAAGCTTATGGCAACAGGCTCTTACTTTGACGTTGTTGAGGTTGGCTGTATGCGCCCGTTCGGTCTTGAGGAAAGACCCGAGGGACTTTCGGCAGGCGACGTTGGCTATTTTACCGCAAGCATCAAGGACGTTAACGAAACCGCCGTGGGCGACACTGTAACAAACGCGGAAAACCCCGCCGCAGAGCCGCTTCCCGGATATAAAAAGGTAAACTCTATGGTATTTTGCGGAATTTATCCGCAGGACGGCGCAAAATACGAGGCTCTTCGCGATGCGCTTGAAAAGCTTAAATTAAACGATGCGGCCCTTAACTTCGAGCCCGAAACCTCAACAGCACTCGGATTCGGCTTCCGTTGCGGATTTTTGGGGCTTTTGCATCTTGACGTTATTCAGGAGCGTCTTGAGCGCGAATTTATGCTTGATCTTATTACCACCTCACCGAGCGTTATCTAAAGTCGGAGGCCAAGCGGTCT
>JAZRNU010000099.1:0-8913 GCA_045648325.1 Eubacteriales bacterium
AGATCGACGGTCTTACTCCCGAGATCATCAGAAGCGCATTTGAAAAGACCCACAAGGCAAGAAACTATATTCTCGACGAGGTAATGCTCAAGGCTATTCCCGCACCGAGAAAAGAGCTTTCACCCTATGCTCCCAAAATGCTCACCACCTCTGTTCCCGTTGACAAGATCAAAGACGTTATCGGTAAGGGCGGCTCTGTAATTCAGAAGATCATTGCAGAAACCGGCACCAAGATCGACGTTGAGGAAGACGGCAGAATCTTCGTTTCCTGCATCGATGTTGAAGCAGGTAACAGAGCTATCAGCATAATCGAAACCATCGTAAACGACCCGATTCCCGGCACTATCTACACCGGTAAGGTTACAAAGATAATTCCCATCGGCGCATTCGTAGAGATTGCTCCCGGCAAGGAAGGCCTCGTTCACATCAAGAACCTCGATAACAAATTCATCAACAAGGTTGAGGACGTTGTATCGGTAGGCGACGAGATCGTTGTAAAATGCATTGAGATCGATTCTCAGGGCAGAATCAACCTCTCCCGCAAGGCAGCACTTCTTCCTCCCGAGCCCAAGCATCTTGAAGACAGATAATTAACGAAACGGAGTAATAAAAATGTTGGTATCAGCAAAAGAAATGCTTGAAAAAGCAGCAAAAGGCGGCTATGCCGTTGCACAGATAAATATTAACAACCTTGAGTGGACCAAAGCGGTTTTAGAGGCTGTTGAGGAAATGCGTTCACCCGTAATCCTTGGCGTAAGTGAGGGTGCAGGTAAATACATGGGCGGCTACAAAACCGTAGTCGGCATGGTAAACGGCCTTCTTGAAGAGCTCAAAATCACCGTTCCCGTTGCACTTCACCTTGACCACGGCGGCTACGAGGGCGCAAAGAAGACCATCGAAGCAGGATTTTCTTCCGTAATGTTTGACGGCTCTCACTATCCCATCGAGGAAAACATTGAAAAGACTAAAGAGCTCGTAGAAACCTGCAACAAGCTCGGCCTTTCTCTTGAAGCAGAGGTTGGCTCTATCGGCGGCGAGGAAGACGGAGTTGTAGGTGGCGGCGAGGTTGCAAGCCCCGAGGAATGCAAAATGATCGCAGATCTCGGTGTTACCATGCTCGCAGCAGGCATCGGCAACATTCACGGCAAATATCCCGCAAACTGGCAGGGTCTTCGCTTCGACGTTCTTGAAAAGATCAAGGCTCTTACCGGCGATATGCCCCTCGTTCTTCACGGCGGAACCGGTATCCCCGCAGAGATGATCCAGAAGGCAATCAGCCTCGGCGTTGCAAAGATCAACGTTAACACCGAGTGCCAGCTCTCATTTGCAGCAGCAACCAGAAAGTATATCGAAGAAGGAAAGGACCTTGAAGGCAAGGGCTTTGACCCCAGAAAGCTTTTAAAGCCCGGTTACGAAGCAATAAAGGCAACCGTAAAAGAGAAAATCACCCTCTTCGGTTCTGCAAACAAGGCATAATTTAAAAAAAGTGTTGACAAACACAAAATTTAGTGGTATAATACAAAAGTTCTAACCGAAGACAGCAGGTTTCCCTAACGGGATATAATCTTAACAAGGCCTGCCGAGGAAAGAGTAAAAACGCTAAAGCATTAGTATTTTTGCGCTCCTCGATTCCGGTCGGGGAGCGTTTCTTATTTCCTCCCGTCCGGTCGGACAATATTTACGGAGGTGAAAAAATATGCCCAGTCAGGCAACTATCGACAGCAAAAAGGCCGTTATCGCAGAGCTTACCGAAAAGTTTAAGAATGCAACAAGCTGCGTTCTCGTAAACTACAGCGGTATCTCCGTTGAGAACGACACAAAGCTCCGTGCAGAGTTCCGTAAAGCAGACGTTGAGTATGTTGTTGCAAAAAACACCATGGTCAGATTTGCTCTTAAGGAAGCAGGCATCGAAGGTCTCGATGAGCTTTTGAACGGTAACACCGCACTCGCAATTTCCAAAGACGCAACGTCGGCAGCTAAGCTCGTTTGCGAATTCGCTGAAAAGAATGATTACTATCAGGTAAAAGGCGGATTTATGGACGGCAAGGCAATCGACAAAGCAACTGTTGAAGCACTTGCAAAAATTCCTTCCAAGGAAGTTCTTATCGCAAGACTTCTCGGCAGCTTCAAGGCACCCCTTTCCAACTTTGTTTATCTGCTTAACGCTATCGCAGAGAAAAACGCATAATATAGCGTAAAAAAATCTAAAAAATTAAAAATTATCTAAATTATGGAGGATAAAATCATGACTAGAGAAGAACTCATAGCCGCTATTAAAGAAATGACCGTTATCGAACTTAACGAACTCGTAAAAGCTTGCGAAGAGGAGTTTGGCGTTTCCGCTTCCGCTCCCGTTGCAGTAGCAGCAGCACCCGCTGCAGCAGCTGCTGAAGAGAAGACCGAATTCGACGTAGTACTCGCCGAAATAGGCCCCAACAAGCTCAACGTTATCAAGGTTGTTCGTGAAATCACCGCTCTTGGTCTTGGCGAAGCAAAGGCTCTCGTTGAGTCTGCTCCCGCAAAGATTAAGGAAGCTCTCTCTAAGGACGATGCTGAAGCAATGAAGGCAAAGATCGAAGAGACCGGCGCTAAAGTTGAACTTAAGTAAGTTTCTTTAAATGCAAATAAAAACCGCTATCATAAGATAGCGGTTTTTTATTTTTGAAATTGAAAGCCTCTCAAAAAAGAGAGGCTTTACTTTATTATACACCTTATTCTTTAGCGCAAAGCTCGTTTGCAAGAGCTTCAACTGCAGCAAGGCTTTCTTCATTTAATGCCGACATAATTTTAACGTTGTTTTGCAAATAGGTGATGTTTTTACTTTTTTCAAGCATTGAAGCCATAACCTTTGCGGCAATAGGTGCCCAACTTCCGTTTTCGATAAAGCCAACGGTGCGGTTTTGGTAGTTTCTTTCGGTAAGATGATTTATAAATTCCTTCATAAACGGAAAAACGTCGCCGTTGTAGGTGGTTGTTGCAAGTATAAGCTTGCTGTAACGGAAAGCGTCCTCAACCGCCTCTGCCATATCGCATCTTGCAAGATCGTGCACCGAAACCGAAGCTGCGCCCTTTTCTTCAAGTTTTTTTGCAAGCTCAAAAACTGCCTTTTCGGTATTTCCGTAAACGGAGGTGTAGGCAATTACAACGCCATCGTCCTCGGGAATGTAGCTCGACCAGATGTTGTAAAGGTTTAAATAATAACCAAGGTTTTCATTGAGCACAGGACCGTGAAGCGGACAGATCGTTTCAATGTCGAGCACCGAAGCCTTTTTAAGAAGTGCCTGTACTTGTGCACCGTATTTTCCAACAATGCCAATGTAATAACGTCTTGCTTCGCAGGCCCAATCCTCGTCGGTGTCAAGTGTGCCGAATTTGCCAAAAGCATCGGCAGAGAAAAGCACCTTGTCAGTGTTGTCATAAGCTAAAATAACCTCGGGCCAATGAACCATCGGCGCGGTAATAAATGAAAGAGTATGGTTGCCAAGACAAAGAGCGTCGCCCTCGTTAACGATTATCTGTCTTTCTGAAAAATCGGTTCCGAAAAAGTTTTTCATCATGGCAAACGCCTTTGAAGAGGAAACGATTTTCGCATCGGGATAACTATTTGCAAAATTCAGAATATTTGCAGAGTGGTCAGGCTCCATGTGAAGCACCACGAGATAGTCGGGTTTTCTTCCTTCAAGTGCTTCCTTAACGTTTTCAAGCCATTCATTTGTAAAAGCGGCGTCAACGGTATCCATAATTGCAATTTTTTCGTCAATTATTGCGTAAGAATTGTAGGCCATACCGTTTGTCACAACGTATTGCCCCTCAAAAAGATCAATTTCTCTGTCGTTTACGCCAATGTATTTTATATCTTTTGTTATTTTCATTTAAAACACCTCGTTGTTATTATTGCGTTTACCTGAATTTTCATTTATTAAGAGCCTCTATAACCGAAATTCCTTTAACCGAAAGCTCTTTTGTAATAACTGGGCTTGTAAGCAATCCCTTATCAAGACAATCCTTAATGTGAATTGCCTCGTAAATCAATTCGTTTTCGCAGGGAAATTCAATAGCAAAAGGCTCCTTGCCCTCAATGTGCACGGTTGCCTTACGTGCCTTCCAATAGCTTGGTATTTCAATATATCCCTTCGTGCCGAAAATGCGCGAGACGTTGTCCAAAACGGCGTTGGTGCTGTTTTTTACTGAAAACAAAACTCCGTTTTGCGTTTCGCCGGTAACGATATACTGCCATTCTACTCCGTTTGGCATAACACTTTTTGCAATGTCGGCATTTTTTATGTCACCTATAAGAAACTGTATAAGCACAAAGCCGTAAATTCCGCTTGAAAGAAGAGGCCCGCCGCCAAGCTCTTTGTTATATATCCAAGGGTTATAATTGCCGGGGAAGCTGTGGCTTGTTTCAACCATATGAATTTCGCCGATTTCATCGTTGTCAATAAGCCTTTTTACCTCGTTTATAACGGGAAGAAACAGCATCTTCTGTGCTTCGATAAGAAAAAGTCCTTTTTCCTTTGCAATTTCAAAAAGCTCCAGCGTGTTTTCGCTTGAAAGGGTGCAGGGCTTTTCGCAAACAACGTGCTTGCCTGCTAAAAGGGCTGCTTTGGCAATATCATAGTGCTCGGAGTTTACAGACGAAACGTAAACGACGTTTACCTCGCTGTCGTCGATAAGCGCCTTGTAACTGCCGTATGCTTTTGGAATATTCCACTCCAGCGCCTTTTTTTCTGCCTTTTCAAGGCTTCTTGACGATAGTGCAACAATATTTCCCGCGTTGGCTTTTCTTACCGCATCAATAAAACGCGGCGCAATAGATGAAGTGCTGATAATACCGTAGTTGATCTTCATTAAAGTCGCTCCAAAATTTATATATAAATATTATACCATAATTTTGCAAAAAGAGCAAGAAAAAGAATGGTTGTAATTTCAATTTAGATATGTTATAATATAAAAAAATGAAAAAGGAAAAGAAAAAGATGTCTAAAAACAAAAATCTTCTTCAGGCAATCAAATTTACCTTGTTTTCTATTTCGGCAGGAATCATTCAGATTGGCTCTTTTGCCGTTTTGGAAATCTTTATTAAGGATTATTGGATTCCTTATCTCATTTCACTCGTGCTCTCAATAGTTTGGAACTTTACTCTTAACCGTCGCTTTACCTTTAAATCAGCGGCAAACGTACCTGTTGCAATGGCAAAGGTTTTTGCCTTTTATCTGGTGTTTACACCCGTTTCAACATTGCTTGGAAACTTTGCCGAAAGCAAGGGCGTAAACGATTTTATTATTCTTGCACTTACCATGCTTTCGAATTTCGTGCTTGAATTTCTCTTTTGCAAATTCGTGGTCTACAAAGGTAAAGAAAACACGAGAAAATAATTTATAACAAATATACTTCCTCAAAACTAAAAAAACAGTTGACAAAAATTTTCGGGGGGGGGGTATAATATTTATATAAACACTGTAAGGAGTGACAAAGTGTATGAAGATTAAAAAAATTCTATCCGTTATGTTATCGGTAACACTTTTATTTGGAGTGATCTCAATGCTTTCGGCTTGCAAATCGGTAGGCACCACCTATTACGTAAGCTTTTCAGAGGGAAACGATGAAAACTCGGGCACCTCAAAAAATCAGGCGTGGAAGACCTTTAAAAACGTCGCAGAGCTTGTGTTGGGCGAGGGCGATAAAATTGCCCTTAAGCGCGGCGACGTATGGAACGAGCGTCTTACGGTAAGAGGACATGGCTCTGAGGAATATCCTGCGGTCATCGGCGCTTACGGCGATAAGAAGGCCGATAAGCCGATGATAAAATTAAACGGCGAGCGCGATGATATCGGTATCGTAGTAACCGATGTTTCCGCTACGGGTGAAGCGATAGTTGATATAGGAAATATCGTTATTGAAGATATTGCCGTAAGCACCGCCAACGTAGGACTTTACGTAAGACCTTGTGTCAAGGACGGCGACGGTCTTGTTATCCGAAATCTTGAATTTTACGATATTTTGTGCGACGAAACGCTAAAGCGTATGGGACCGAACTGTACTATGGATGAGTGGTATGCATTTCTGAAAGAGGTGCAGGGAGATCTCCCCTTGGTAAACACCAATACCGGAACAATATCTGCAACGGGCGGCGGAGCAGGCGAATTTCAGTATTCTATTGCAATCGCCGTTGGCAAGCGCGGCCATCTCAACGGCTACAAAAATATAGAAATATATGATAATATAATGTATAACTGCATAACGGGAATTGAGATTTACGACGTTGATAAAGTGAACGTTCACAACAATATCGTAACCGGCTCGTTTGCGGGTATTGTAAGAGCAAGCCGAGTAAACAATGCAAAGATATATAACAACAGAATTCTCGGCGGCAGTGATAAATACACTTTCTTCGGCGGCACCTGCGGTGGTTACGCTGCAATTTGTACGGATATCGACGTTTATAACAACGAATTTGCCTACGTTTACAATCTCGGTCAGAACGACGGCACCGGATTTGACTACGAAGCCTACTGCAAAAACGCAACGCTCACGGGCAACGTTTTCCATCACAACGATGCGGGCGGCATTCTCATAATGGCAAATGAAAATACCCAGCATGAAAACGTTTTGGTTGCAAATAACCTTTTCTATACAAATATAATTAACCCCAGAAACAACGGCTACGTTTACGATATTCTCTTTATGAATAAGGGTGAAAACAATCTCACCTTCAAGGATCTCTTTTTCTACACTCCCTTCAGAGCAAACGGAATGAGAACACATTATTACGGAAGCGTGCAAAATCAGATAGGCGGAACTATCATTCGAGAGGAAACTATTGTAAAAGCCACCACCGATGATTACCGCACGAGATTTTCCTTTAACAAAAACGGCTACGGCGAGGGCTTTGCAAGCCATACGGGAAGCTTTACCGTTGAAAACGGAAAGGGCATAATCACCGCAGAAGGTAAAAAGGGCGCAATTATTTTGGAGCTTCCTCAAAATGGCTTTGCTTATAACAACTTCCTTGCCTACGTAACAAATAATGCAAAGGGAACGTTATACTGTCAATATGAGGATAGCGACGGCGTTAAGCAATCCAAGAAAATAAAGGTAAACGGTGCAGGTGGATATATAATACCGCTTTCCGATGAAATAATAAACGGATATATCACAAACTTTATCCTTGTCTGGGAGCCTTCCGCTAATAACGGCGTTCTGGAAATGGATTTTGCACAGTTTACTCCCGATATTACCGTATCGGCTGAAAAAACAGGAGCAAACGAGTTTACTATTACCTTTGGCGGCAAATGCGTGCCTATGCTTGCGCTTGACCCCGCAAAGGAAAACGTTTCAATTAAAGGCTACACCGTAACCGACGTTTCACGAAAGGGCTATAACAAGCTTACAGTAACCGTTTCCGAATCGGCAGGTAAGGCAAAAGGCCTTGAAATCACCGTTAAGGGCGACCTCTTCCTTGAGTATTTTGCAGATATGATAAACGGCTTCGACGTTGAAAGATATCCCAAGGACGATGCAAAGCTCCTTGGCACCTCAACACAGTATTACTACTTAAACGGTGGAATTACACTTATTAGCTAAAAATAAAAACGGCTGTTTATCAGCCGTTTTTATTTTTGCTATTGTAAAATGTCGAAAAAGATGTTATAATTATATTATACTATTAAAAGGCGGTAGCAAAAATGCTTAAATGTGAACGCACGTCGGTAATGAATTTCGATAATGCAATAAGAGGAGCAAGAAACCCCTTAAACAGCTGGGCAAGGCTTGATAGCACCTTTGACGAAAACGGTGACTTTGTTTTCGGCGAAAACGATCTTGATCTCGCAAAGCGTCTTGCCAAGGCAGGCAGCGACCACAGAAAGTTTTTGCGCCAGATTTTCGTTTCTGTTGATATAACCGCACCGCTTTATTGGTGGAAGGAGTTTGACACCTACAAGGTGGGCACCGTTGCAAACTCTACAAGCACAATGCATAAGATCCATTCAAAGCCATTCTCGCTTGATGATTTTTCCGTTGATAAAATGAACGAAAAAACCCTTGCGGCAATGGAAAGAGTTGTTTCGGAGCTTGAGGAGCTTCGCCTTGAATATCTTGAAACAAAGAGCAAGGAGGTATGGTATTCGATAATTCAGTATCTTCCTTCATCTTATAATCAGATGAGAACGGTAACCATGAACTACGAAAACCTTATCTCAATGTATTATGCAAGAAACACCCACAAGCTTTCGGAGTGGCACGTTTACTGCGACTGGATAAAATCACTTCCTTACGCAGAGGATCTTATTTTAGTAAAATAATTTTACAAATTGTTTCATTTGTCGCAAAGAAAATGTGGCAAAAATAATGTATAATTATATCATCAATGCAGAAAGGTGATAATAATGAAATCTACCGGAATAATAAGAAAGGTTGACGAGCTCGGCAGAGTCGTTATTCCAATAGAAATAAGAAATTCGCTTGGAATTCAGTCGGGCGATGGGCTTGAAATCTTCGTTGAAGGCGATAAGATATCACTTGTGCGCGCTTCAGATAAATGTGCCGTCTGCGGAGGAGAAACAGGGCTTGTTGAATTCGGAAAAAGCTTTGTTTGCATAGACTGTATTCAAAAAATTAAAAGTATATAAATTAAAGCGTCGGTTTGTCCGGCGCTCTAATTTTTTATCAAAACAAAAATCCCGTTCGCATAATTGCGAACGGGATTTTATTATCCTTTATGCAGCAAGGAAGAAGCGATTAAACGCCTTCTTTTGCCTTTCTGATCTGCTCGAGGGGAGTGTAGTTCTTAACGGAAACGTGATCCTTAAGAGGAATGAGCTTCTCGTTGATAGCGTCGAGGATCCACTCGGGCTGGGGGAAGAACTCCTTGTCGTACTCGAAAGCGGGAGTGATCCAGTTTTCGGAACC
>JAZRNU010000100.1:0-11517 GCA_045648325.1 Eubacteriales bacterium
GATAGCCCGCTTTGAAACCGACGACGGCAGATTTTTTGCCGCCCTTTCCGACGGAATGGGGTCGGGCGCGGAGGCGATGGCCGATTCGCGTATGACGGTAAGACTTTTAAAAGCCGTACTGTCAAAGAATTTTGACGGCAAAACCGCAATGCGCGCGGTGAACTCTGCATTTCTCGGCGAGGAAAAGGAGGTTTCGTTTGCCACGGTTGACGTTTTTACCTTAAATCTTCATAACGGAAGGGCGGAGTTTATAAAATCGGGTGCGGCACCGTCGTTTGTAAAAAGAGGAAAAACCGTTTACGAAATAACATCGTCTACCTTGCCTGCCGGACTTTCAACCGGCGGCGAATACGATAAAACCGCATTTACCTTAAAAAACGGCGACGTGGTTATAATGATGTCCGACGGAGTTTACGAGTCACACGGTGACGTACGCCGTGAGATCGCCTCAATTTCCGACTCCTCTCCCGCCGACATCTGCGCGCATCTTATGTCGAAAAAGGCAAACGACGATAAATCGGTAATAGCAATTAAAATTTCGGCCGCATAAAGAAAGGGAAAAGAGTGAAAAATAAATTAAAAAGGAAGGGGAACGGATATGATAAAGGGAGCTTCTAAAAACGCGGTAATAGTTAAGGGTGGAAACGGACTTTTCGAGCAGGCAATCTTCATTGTAAAGCCCGAGGCATCGAAGAAAAATCTCACCGGCGCCGAGCTTTTAAAGGAAATAGAAATCTTCATAAGAGAAAACACGGGGAGAAAAAAATAACGCCGCTTTGAAAAACCGTTAAATTTAAAGAAAATTGCAAAAAATCAACTTTTTTAAAGAAAAATAACAAAAAATCCTTGACATATTTGCATATTTGTGGTATAGTACTAAAGCCGCATATTTCGGGTTTGAAAAAGGCGCATTTTGCGACTTACCTGCCGTAGCGAGTCTTAGAGAAAGTGAGGTGCTTTGTTTTGACATACGCAGTTATCGAAACCGGCGGAAAGCAGTACAAAGTACAGGAAGGCGAAATCATCTTCATCGAAAAAATCGAAGCAAACGAAGGCGACGCAATCAGCTTTGATACCGTACTTGCAGCTTGCAAAGAAGACAAGTTCACATTCGGTGCTCCCGTAATCGAGGGCGCATCTGTATCTGCAAAGGTTCTCAAAAACGGCAAAGACAAGAAAATCATCGTTTTCAAGTATAAGGCCAAGAAAACCTATCGCAACAAGACCGGTCACAGACAGCCTTACACCAAGGTTCAGATCGAGTCTATCAATCTTTAATCATGAACACCCTGACGTTTTTTAAACAAAACGGCAAGCTTTTCGGTTTTTCTTCGGTAGGCCATGCGGGAAGAGGCAGCAAGGGCAACGACGTTGTTTGTGCAGCAATTTCCGAATCGGTGAGATACACCGCAAACCTCCTCGAGGCATTCGGCCACGAAACGGGTATTTCGGTGCATGAAGAAAAAGCAGTAATAAGCGTAACAGTCAAAAGCCCCGACCAAAGCAGTGAAGCTGTTTTGCAAACCTTTTTGTCGGAGGCAAGACTAATCAAAGAGGAATATCCCAAAAATATCACGATTCACATTACGGAGGTGTGATAAATGCTTAGAATCAGTATTCAGTTTTTTGCACATAAAAAAGGTATGGGCTCCACAAAAAACGGCCGTGATTCCGAGTCCAAGCGCTTAGGCCCGAAGAGAGCTGACGGTCAGTTCGTTCTCGCAGGCAATATTCTTATGAGACAGCGCGGCACGAAGATTCATCCCGGAAACAACGTGGGCATCGGCTCTGACGATACACTCTTCGCACTTATTGACGGAGTAGTAAAGTTCGAAAGAGTTGGCAAAGACCGCAAGCAGGTTAGCGTTTACGCTAAGGCTTAACAAGATCACATACCCCGATATGCTTCATATCGGGGTATAATTATCTCAAAGCAAAGAGGTAATAATATGTTTGTAGATTATACAAAAATTTATATAAAAGCGGGCGACGGCGGCCACGGTGCCGTTTCGTTTCATCGCGAGAAATACGTTGCGGCAGGCGGTCCCGACGGCGGCGACGGCGGCAAGGGCGGCGACGTTTATTTTTGCGCCTGCCGTAACTTGAACACTCTTGCGGATTTCCGCTATCACAAAAAATTCATAGCCGAAAACGGTGAAAACGGCAAAAGCAAAAAGATGACGGGTAAAGGCGGCAAGGACCTTATTGTAAAGGTTCCCTTCGGCACCCTTATCAGAGATGCCGAAACCGGCGCGCTTATTAGAGATATCTGCACCGAGGAGCCCGTGCTTATTGCAAAGGGCGGCAAGGGCGGATTCGGTAACACCCGCTTTTCCACCTCAACAAGGCAGATTCCCCGCTTTTCAAAGCTTGGCATCACGGGTGAGGAATTTGAGGTAATTCTTGAGCTCAAGGTTATTGCCGACGTGGGCCTTCTTGGCTTCCCCAATGCGGGTAAATCCACTCTTTTGTCGGTTGTAAGCGGCGCGAAGCCCAAAATTGCCGATTACCCCTTTACCACCATTACTCCTTCCCTTGGCGTTGTAAGAGTTGACGATGAGGAAAGCTTTGTAATGGCAGATATCCCCGGAATTATCGAGGGTGCAAGCGAGGGGGCAGGACTCGGACATCGCTTTTTAAGACATATCGAAAGATGCCGTCTGCTTTTGCATCTCGTTGACCTTTCCGACGGAGCCGATGCAATCGCATCAAAGATAGAGGCAATAAACGGCGAGCTTTTGAAATTTTCAAAGCCCCTTTCGGAAAAGCCGCAGATAATCGTTGCCACCAAAAAAGAGGTGTGCGATGAGGAAATGCTCAATGAGGCAAAGGCGGCACTTGAAAAGCTTGACACTCCCTATTTTATCATTTCAGCAGTAATGGGTGAGGGTTTAAACGAGCTTATCACAGGCGCATGGAATGCCATTAAGGATATTCCCGTGCCCGAGGAGTTTGAGCCTACCTATCAGCCCGTTTCCAATATCGACGAGGAAAAATACACCGTTCGTCGCGTAAATGAGAAATTCGTTGTTGAGGGCGGCTGGATTGAGAGAATTATGAGCACCACCGATACCGACGATTACGAGTCGCTTATGAATTTGCAAAAGCTTCTTAAGCGCGAGGGCGTATTCAAGGCGCTTGAAAAGGCAGGCGTTAAGGAAAACGATACCGTTGACCTTTGCGGCTTTGAATTCGAATATGTTTACTGAAAATAATAAAAATCCCATCCCGAAACGGGCGGGATTTTTTGTGTTTTAAAACGAAATTTTTTTAAGAAGCGGGTGTATCGGCTTGTAAAGAACGAAGGTGATAACCGAAATGACAACACCCTTTATAAGATTAAAGGGAACGGCGCAGCAAAGCGAAAGCTTGAAGATATTATCTATAAACGGGAAAATCTCGCTGCCCATACCGATTATCATTTCCTTTTCAAAGCCTGCAAGAGTAATGTAGGCGGGTATCATAACGTAGGCGTTTATGGGTAAAGAAATAATTGCCATTGCAAACGTGCCTGCAACAAGACCGAGTAAAGCATTGAGCTTTGTTTTTTTGTGTCTGTAAATAAATCCTGCGGGAATGATGAAGGCGCAACCCACAACAAAGTTTGCAAGCTCACCTACACCCGCCGTTATAGTGCCGTTGATAACGAGATTAAGTAAAACCTTTATAAGCTCAATAAGCACGCCTGCCAAAGGTCCCATTGCAAAGGTGCCGATGAGCACGGGAATTTCGCTCAAATCAAGCTTGTAAAACGGCGGCGCTATGAAAAGCAACGGAAACTCAATAAGCATTAAGACGGTTGATACTGCGCCTAACATTGCAACCTTTACTAAAAATTCTGTTCTGTTTTTGTTTTTAATCTGCATGGAAACTGACCCCTCTTTAAAATTAAAAGCTTCGGGGATAAAAAAATCCCCCGTAAAAACGGGGGAAAGGCATACGAAAATATAATTATGCCATACTCTTTTATCCGGACTTTACCGTCGGCTTCGGAATTACACCGAATCTGCGCCGTAGCGCTCGCGGGCTTTACCGCCGGTGGAGAATTTCACTCCGCCCCGAGTATTTGCTATTATTATAATACAGCAGATAACGGTTTGTCAAGCGGCTGTTTTGTTTTTTATGTTGTATTTAAAACGATTTTAAGTTATAATATTATCGGTGATAAAATGGAAAAGCACAATATTCCGCCCGTTTATGATAAAAATTCAAAAATTATAATTCTCGGAAGCTTTCCTTCGGTAAAATCGAGGGAGGAAAAATTTTTCTACGCCCACCCGCAAAACCGCTTCTGGCGCGTGCTGGCGGCGGTGCTTTCGGAAAACGTTCCGCAAACCGTTTCACAAAAGAAGGAGCTTTTGCTTTCGCACGGCATAGCCCTTTGGGACGTTATAGAAAGCTGTGAAATTGAAGGCTCGTCAGATGCCTCGATAAAAAACGCCGTGCCAAACGACGTTATGAAAATCGTAAATGAAAGCGGCGCTTCCCGTATTTTCACAAACGGCAAGACTGCCTATAATCTTTATAAAAAGCTCGTTTATCCGAAAACGGGCATCGAGGCGGCCTTGCTTCCTTCAACGAGCGCGGCAAACGCCGCAATGAGCCTTGAAGCTTTGATTTCGGAGTGGAAAAAGAAAATAAAAGGTTGATCTCCGATTCACCTCGGAGATTTTTTATTTGAAATTTATGAAAAGATATGTTATAATATTACTATTCCGATAAAAAGGAGAAAAATAATGAAAAAAGCCTTAAAAATTTTCGGTAAAATCCTTTTGGGAACAGTCATATTTCTGCTTGTGGCGGTGCTTGTATTCCGCGGTGTTGTAATGCTTCCCGTCACATCGTATTATGCGGCGTCGGAAAAGGCGTTTGTAATACCCGGCCTTTCGGACAGCTTTGTGCCGCAGGGCTTTCATTACGACGAGGCAAAGGGGTATTTCATAATTTCCGGCTACGATTCCAACGATAACGCTTCGCCGATATTTATAGTTGATGCAAAAAACGGCGAGCTTGTTAAAAAGACGGAGCTTTATAAGGATAACGGCAAGATATTTACCGGCCATTCGGGCGGCGTTGCGGTTTACGGCGATAATCTTTATATTGCGGGCGGCAGCTCGAAATGTATATTCGTCTTTTCCTATAAAGAGGTGCTTGAAAGCGAAACCGCGTCGTGCAAGGGCAGATTCGATTTAAAGGCATCGGACACCGACAGTATATCGGTATCCTTCGTAACCGTTGCGGATAACCGTCTTATTGTAGGCGAATACCGCCATCCGCCGCAGTACGTCACCTTCGAGAGTCACTATTTTACCACCGCAAGCGGTGAATTTCACGGATCCCTTGCGATAGAATTTGCACTTTCGGACGAGTTTGAATACGGAATAAACCCCGAGCCCAAAAAGGCTTACACGATATGCGATAACGTTCAGGGAGCGGCTGTTGAAAACGGGAAAATATATCTTTCGACCTCTTGGGGCATCTCCCATTCGGTGATTTACGAGTATGACGAGGCAAAGCTTGTAAACGAAGGCACGGTTGACATAATCGGAAAAACTCTTCCGCTTTATTCGCTTGATTCCGTTTCGCTTGTAGGCGAATACAGAATGGCGCCGATGTCGGAGGAGATAGCATTTGCCGACGGCAAGCTTTACGTAATGTATGAGTCTGCCTGCAATAAATATTTGTTTGGAAATCTTATCGACGGAAGATGGTGCTATGCCACCGACCTCGAAGAGATGAAAAATAACGTTAAAAATAACTAAGGAGATATAAAAATGGAAAGCTACAAGGAACAGTTTATTGAATTTCTTATGGGGGCAAACGTCCTCAAATTCGGTGACTTCACCGCCAAAAGCGGAAGAAAGATACCTTATTTCGTAAACGCGGGCGAGATAAAAACCGGCAGCCAGATTTCAAAGCTCGGCGAATTTTACGCAAAAAGCTATATTGAAAAAATGGGAAAGGCTCCCGCAGTCCTTTACGGACCTGCCTACAAGGGCATATCTCTTTCGGTTTCCGCCTCGATTGCACTTGCAAAGGAAGGCCTTGACCTGCCCTTCTTCTTTAACCGCAAGGAGGTTAAGGACCACGGCGAGGGCGGAATGTTCGTTGGTTATACCCCCAAGGATAACGAGGACATCGTTATAATCGAGGACGTTATAACCGCAGGCACCGCAATAAGAGAAAGCATTGATAACCTTTCGATATTCGAAAACAGCAAAATAAAGGCAGTTTTCGTAATGGTAAACCGTATGGAAAAGGGCAAGGGCGAGCTTTCTGCAATGAAGGAGCTTGAGCTTGAGCACGGATTTCCCGTATATTCCGTCGTAACCGTTTACGATATTATCGAATATCTTGAAGCTCGCGCAAAGACCGAAACCGATTTTGAAAACATAAACCGCATAAAGGCATATCTTGCAATAAACGGCGCAAAGGAATAAATTTTAAAAATCAAAAACGCGAGATCTGAAAAAGGGTCCCGCGTTTTTAAATTTAAAAATAACTTCAATGAAAAAATAATGAAATTCGGCTGTTCTTATTGAAAAAAATGCTATTATGTTATATAATAAATATTAACTATCCTCAAACGGTGAAAAAATGGAAAAGAAAAGGAAGATAATTAAGACAATAAAGATAACTGCGGGAGTAATACTTGCGGTTGGTATGGTCTTGCTATTTTTCCAAAGTGGCAAAGCACCGGAAAATCTTGAAATACATTCTGTTACCGTAACGCCTGCCGACCAGTTTCTCGGAAACAACATTGAGGGCAAAATCCGATTCGGCGTAACACTCTATAACAAAGAGGGCGAGGTTTTAAACGGTTACGTAAAGCCCGAAAATATAAAGCTCTATTCATCGGGCGGAGAGGTAAACGGCCTTGAGGTAACCGACACAAGCAACAGCTTTATAACCGTTTACTGCGAGGTCGACGGAATAAAAAGCAAAGCGGTAACCGTTTACAGAATATTTTCTTCAAATCTTCCCATATTCGTTTTAACGCCAAAGGGCGGTACCTCAGACCTTGCCTATGCCGAGCTTGCCGTTTACGATAACGGGAATTATAACACAGTAGCCGACACACCCGAAATATACGAAATTAAATACTCCGAAAGAGGAAACTGGTCAACCACCTTTCCAAAGCCGCAGTATAATATAAAAATACTCGATACGAACGGCGAGGAGCTTGACGTTCCGCTTCTCGGAATGACTGCGGGAAGCGATTTCGTTATGAGCAACACCTACTCCGACAAATCGCTTGTGAGAAACCTGCTTGCCTACCGTCTTGGCGAGGAAATGCTTGAGGCATCGCTTGAAAGCCGCCTCTGTGAGGTGTGGATAGACCGAAACGGAAACGGTCAGCTTACCGATAACGAATATTTCGGGGTTTACCTGATAGTTGAAAAGATAAACCGTAAAAACGTTGGAATTTCAAAGGACGGATATATAATCGCGAGAGATAAGGTTGGCGCCGACGACGTTTATTTCACCCTTTCCTCCGATATTTTCAAGAAATATCACGGTATTGCCTATCCCTTTGCACAGAGAATAAAATATCCCACCGAGCTTAAAATAACCAAGCAACAGATAAGGGATATTCAAGACGAAATATCGGCACTTCACGAAATGCTCCTTACAGAGCCGATAACCTCAACAAACTACAAGGATTACATAGATATTGACAGCTACGTAAACGCCGTTTTGATAAACGAGGTTTTGAAAAACGCCGACGGATTTCATTTTTCAACCTATTTTTATAAAAATCCGGGAGAAAAGCTGAAAAGCGGACCGGTGTGGGATTTTGATCTTTCCTGCGGAAACCTTGTAAGAGGCGACGGCTCGTTGGCAAAGCCCGAGGGCTTTTACACCCTCGACACAGAGTGGACTGCCCGTATGATGAAGGACCCCGAGTTTGTATCACTGCTCAAATCAAGATATTACGAGCTTCGCAAAACCACCCTTTCAAACGAAAATATTTTGGGAATAATTAACGACGCGGTAGTGGAGCTTACGAAAACGGGCGCGGCGGAGCGCCATTTCAAGAGATTTCCGGAGCTTATGAACGGAAGATATAACCAAAGTCTTGGAAACTTATTTATTGATACAAGAAGCTATGATGAGGAGATAAATACAATGAAAAATTTTCTTGTAAATCGTCTCGCGTGGCTTGATGAAGAAATAGCAAAGCTATAAAAGAAAGAGAGAAGATAAAATGAAAGCAATTATTACGGTACTTGGAAAAGACAGTATGGGAATTATAGCAAAGGTAAGCGCAGAGTGCGCAGAATACAAGGCAAATATTCTCGACATAACCCAAAAGGTATTTACCGATACCTTTGCAATGATAATGATGGTTGATACAAGCGAGCTTAACATCGCGTTTGCCGATTTTTCGGAGCATCTTGAAAAGCTTGGCAATAATCTCGGTCTTGTAATAAAGGTAACCCACGAGGACCTTTTCAATTCAATGCACAGAATATAACTGTAAGGACGGCATAAAAATGATAAACGCATACGACGTTCTTGAAACGATAAAAATGATCGAGGAGGACAACCTCGATATAAGAACCGTTACAATGGGTATTTCTCTTTCCGACTGCGCCTCTGACAGCCTTGAAAAAAGTGCGGATAAGGTTTACGATAAAATTACCCGTCAGGCTGAAAAGCTCGTTGAAACGGCAAGAGGGATTGAAAGAGAATACGGTATTCCGATTATAAACAAGCGAGTTTCGGTAACTCCCATTGCACAGCTTGCATCGGCAGTAGATAAGGAGGACGTCAGCCTCTTTGCAAGAAAGCTTCAGGCTGCGGCAGACACCTTGGGAATAGACTTCCTCGGCGGCTACAGCGCTCTTGTGCAAAAAGGAATGACAAAGGGCGACCTTCGTCTTATCAAAAGCATTCCCGAGGCAATTTCCGAAACACGCTGTGTTTGCTCCTCTGTAAACGTTGGCTCCACAAGAGCAGGCCTTAATATGGATGCGGTAAAGCTTATGGGCGACACCATAAAGGATCTTGCTTACATCACGAGAGAAAACGATTCAATAGGCTGCGCAAAGCTCGTTGTTTTTGCAAACGCGGTTGAGGATAACCCTTTTATGGCAGGCGCATTTCACGGCGCAGGCGAGGCAGAAACCGTTATTAACGTTGGCGTTTCCGGCCCCGGCGTTGTAAAGGCAGCCCTTGCAAAGGCACCCGATGCCGATATTACCGAGGTTGCCGAAATAATTAAAAAGACTGCATTCAAAATCACCCGTATGGGTCAGCTTGTAAATAAAATCGCCTCCGAGCGCCTTGGCGTAATGTCGGGCATAGTTGACCTTTCACTTGCTCCCACCCCCGCAATAGGCGACAGCGTTGCGAGAATTTTGGAGGAGATCGGACTTACTCACACAGGCTCTGCAGGAACCACCGCCTGCCTTGCAATGCTTAACGATGCCGTTAAAAAGGGTGGCGTAATGGCGTCAAGCCATGTTGGCGGTCTTTCGGGCGCATTTATTCCCGTTTCGGAGGACGAGGGCATGATCGAGGCTGTGAGAATGGGCGCTCTTTCTCTTGAAAAGCTTGAGGCAATGACCGCAGTTTGCTCGGTTGGTATAGATATGATCGCAGTTCCCGGCGATACCCCCGCAGAGGTAATTTCGGGCCTTATTGCCGACGAAGCAATGATAGGTATTATAAATTCCAAGACTACCGCGGTAAGAGTAATTCCCGCCTACGGCAAAAAGGTTGGCGATGAGATTTCCTTCGGCGGCCTTTTGGGAAGCGCTCCTATAATGAAGATAAGCACTGAATCGCCTCTTAAATTCATTTCGCGCGGCGGCAGAATTCCCGCACCTATTCAAAGCCTTAAAAACTAAAGGATTGATAAACTATGAAAAAAGCTCTTAAAGGAATATCGCTTTTTCTTGCTTTGATAATGCTTTTTCCGTTGCTTTGCGGTTGCGGCATGACCGAGGTTGACAATTCAAGCCAGGCAACCCCCACGAGTATCGACGAGGTGCGCTACAACTGGCTTATTCTTTACGATAAGAAAAATGAAATTTTCAACACCTTAACAAATCAGGGCTATGATTTTACTGCCGATCCGCTTGGCTTTAATCCCATAGACCTTGAGATGTTTGCTCTTGGGCAGGAAATGCCCACCATCGACGATTATATAACCGTCAATGCGCTTGACAAGCTTGACAAGAGAGTAAAAGCGGTTACAAAGGATATAAACGAGCTTTACGATGCGGTATTCAACCCGTAACTTCATCGCGCGGATTTTTCCGCGCGATTTTTAATTTTTTCTTTGTATTGTCACATTGATGGCGTAAAATAATGGTTATAATTATAAAAAGGAGCTGATTGAGTGAAAAAGCTTTTATTGATATTAACGTCCTTCGCGCTTTTGGTTTTGTGCGGCTGCACGGCAGTAAACGAGCAGGGCGGCGGCGAAGCCTCTGTGAACACCGATTTTATAAAGGACGATTCCGAAATGTTTAAAAAGAAGGACCTTGATGCTTCCTTCTCGGAAAACGATGCAGAAATAATAACTCTTACGGGAAACGGCGCCGAAAGCAGCTCCGATACCGTTAAAATTTCGGGCAGCGCCGTGAAGATAACGGGGGACGCCACCTATATAATTTCGGGCACTCTTTCAAACGGAGCTCTGATAATCGACACCGATAAAGATGCAAAGCCCCGCATTGTTTTAAACGGGGTGAATATTACAAGCGAAACTTCTGCGGCACTTTATGTAAAAACTGCCGATAAGGTAATTATAACCCTTGCGCCAAACAGTGTGAACCTTCTCTCAAACGGCGGAAGCTTTAAGAAGATCGACGAAAACGATATAGACGCCGCGGTATTCTCAAAGGAGGATATAACCTTTAACGGAAGCGGAAGCCTTGAAATAAATTCACCGCTTGGCCACGGAATAACTTCAAAGGACGATCTCGTTTTCGCAGGCGGAAGCTATAAGGTTACCTCAAAGCAAAAATGTCTTGACGCAAACGACAGCATAAGAATAACCGACGCCTCGTTTGAACTTATTTCATCTGAAAAGGACGGTATTCACGCCGAGCACTCGGATGATGCTGCATTGGGATTTGTTTACATTGCAAACGGAAGCTTTAAAATAACATCTCTCGGCGACTGCATAAGCGCAAGCTCAAGCGTACAGATAAACGGCGGAAGCTTTTTGCTTGCCTCCCGCGGCAAGGGAACCTACAGAGGCTCAAAGGGAATAAAGGCAACCGACAGCGTGGCGGTTTCAGGCGGCGATTTTGTAATCGATTGCTACGACGACGCCCTTCACTCGAACAATTCGGTGGTGATCTCTGCGGGAAGTCTTGAAATAACCACGGGTGACGATGGCGTTCACGCCGACGAGTCGCTTGTTATAACGGGTGGCACCGTAAATATAACGAAAAGCTATGAGGGTCTTGAGGCGTTAAACGTTAAAATAGAGGGCGGAAACGTTTCTATGGTTGCAGATGACGACGGCATCAACGCCGCAGGAGGAAACGACGGAAG
>JAZRNU010000101.1:0-5275 GCA_045648325.1 Eubacteriales bacterium
TTTACCTCGTAACCGTAACCGTTACCATGAACGAAAATTATCAGCTCGTTGCTACCACCGCATACAGCGTATTTGGCGGCGAAGAGGTTGATGAAATCGTATTCACCAACAAATATTCTCCCAAGGCAGTGCTTGAGTCCATTCTCGGAAGCAAGATTCTCGAAAACGGCACCTTGGCTGCAGATGCATTTGAATTCGAGCTTTACGAATCCAATGCAGACTGGGAAGTTCTTAACAAGATCGACACCGCAAAGAATGATGCTGAAGGCGCATTTGCATTCGATGCAATTGAATACACTGAGGCAGGAACCAAGTATTACGTTGTTAAGGAAGTTAACGGCGGAAATATTATCAACGGCATCAAATACGACGAAACCGTATTTTACGTAACCGTTGAGGTTGTTGATAACGCTTTTGCAGGTCAGCTCGAAACCATCGTTTATGTATTCGACAACGAGCTTGTACCTCAGGAGAGCATCACCTTCACTAACGTTGCCGAAGAGGTTACACCCGATAATCCTCCCACCGGTGACAGCTCTGCAATCTTCTTCTACGTAGCTGTTGCAATGACTTCTGTTGTTGCTCTTGCCGCAGTTGCATTCGTAATGAAGAAAAAGGAAAACTAAATAAATCAAAATTAAAACGAGCTCATTGAAAAATGAGCTCGTTTTTTGTTTGTAGGGTATTTTGTTGTAAGGAAGGCAAATTTCTTTAAAAGCAGTTGAAAAAGCCTTAAAACGCAATTCTGAAGGGATTTTAACAGGAATTATATATCCAGCTTCTTTGCTATTACAACTATTCTGTCGGTTTCGTTTGATGGGGTAGTGCAGGTTGAAAGAGTTATAAGCTTGTCACCGTATTGCGGTATCATATCTGTCTTAATGGTGGCTTTGCTGCGAATATATGAAATCATATAATTAAAAGCATCTTCGTTGCCTGCATTTGCAAAGGTGTACCAGATATCGGTGCCCTTTATTTCTGCTACAGCAAAAATATCGTAGTATTCAACACCTTTTGCCGTTTGAAACTCGAAATAAGAATGAGTTTCAAAATAATCCTCGTTCATAAACTTTGCAAGGTCGGTAAACATTGTGCCGCTTCGCATATTGTGACCGTATATAATAACGTTATCCGAATTCAAATTACAAAGCTCGTTTATATACGGAACGCCTGCCGTGCTTTTTTTGCCGTAAAAGTTTTTGCGAAGATATTTGTTTGGCGAATCGGGTGTGTACATAACGGGGTAGTTTATAGAGGTGTTGGGAATATAAAGCCAGGCAACGAAATCCTTGTTCATCTGGAAAAGCGGAGTGAGATCTCTTTTTATACTGCTTCCGATATGTTGAATGGGATCGCTGCTTTGACCGTCCGATGATGAATTTTGTGAGCTGCTATTTTGAACATCGGAGGAAACAACAGAGCTTTGCGGCTGAACCACAAGACTTGCCAGCTCTTCAAAATCCTTGATATTGCTGTTTTCTGAATCGATTTCAAATATGACCATTGAAAAGGAGCAAACAAATATAAAAACAAACAATACAAACAATATTTTGATAAAAGCTTTTTTCAATAAAATTCTCCCTTTCGTGTTATACTCTATTTATGTTTTGAAGCTTCTGCCATTGCTTCGGAGTTATACCAAAACGCTCCTTGAAGCGCTTTATAAAATAGCAATAGTCACAAAAGCCGTTGTTATAACAAGCTTCGGTAATGTTCATTCCGCCTATAATATCATTTTTTGCGGCCGACATACGCTTTGCTTCAACATAATCCTTTGGCAGAATATGCAAATTTTCCTTAAACAGTCTTATAAGATAATGCTGCGAAATGCCAAAATAGTCCGAAATATCCTTAATTCGTCTGATTGACTTGAAATTTTCATCGGTATAATCGACTATTTTTGAAAAAAGCGGAGAAAACTCCTTGTTTTCCGTGTAGCTGTTGCTGTCAAGTGACGAAAGCAGATGAAAAAATCCGGAAAGCATATCGAATTCCTTTTCCTTTGAAAAGCTTCCCGAGGCGGCGTTTTCGCAAAATTTAATAATTCTTTCCGCGTCCTTTGATTTAAGCTCAATCTGGTTGTTTTTGCCGTTTTCGTGCCTTGTAAGATGCTTGTAAAAGGCCTCGTTCTTTCCGTATATCCAGATAACGAAATAACGGCAGCTCGTAAGGGCGGGAATGTTTGTGCAATGAAGCTCGTAAGGCTTGAAAATCATAGCGGTATTTTGCCTGAAATTATAAACCGTTCCTTCCGAAATAACCTCAAAGGAGCCTGTTGCGGGAATGAGGATTTCTATGAAATCGTGAAAATGCATTGTGGAAGAAACTGGGAATTCGGTGTAGTGATTTTTTTCAAAAATACTTATTGCTTCTGCAGAAAAACCCGGTAAAAATATATCGTTTTCCATAGAAAAGTCTGCCTTCTTGCAAAATTTAAATCATTTCCATATCCACGACCTTAAAGCCGTCGTCGGTTTTGGATAAATATACCTTTCCGCTGAAGGGACATACTCTTGTTGAGCCGCGTTTTACCAAGACAAGCTCAAACGAAACCTCAATAGAGTAGTCGGTTTCGGAATATTTATAAAGATTTGAAAAAACCTCGTTCTCGAATCTGTAGCTTTTTGGGTATTCGCCGTAACGGTTATCGACCAAAGAAAGCACGTCGCCGAAATCGCTTTCGGAGTGAATATAGGGCAATACCTTATCAATCTTCTGGTAGGCAAGAGTTACGTAAACGGCGTATTTTTTGTAAAATTCACGGCAAAAAGCTTTAACCTCTTCGCTTTCCTCGGCGGTTGCAGAAAGATAAAACTCAAAGTCGTGCTCGCTGACTGCAACCTTTGAAACGTCAGACAACGCCTCGGTTGTAAAGTTCTTAATAAAAGTAAACTCGTCTATAACGTATTTATTTAAGTTATATTCGCTTTTTCCGATTTTTGTAAAGCGGTCGGTGACGAGATTTGTCTCGGTTAAAAATTTGCTGTCAACGGGACTTCCGTCTGCAAAAACAGTAATACCGTCTGCAAAAATTACGGAGTATTCAAAAATTGCAAATTCCTCAAAATCCGAAACGGAGTAGCAAACCTGATTGAAAAAGCTTTTTTCACCGGTAGGTGAAATGGTAAGCGATGCAAATTTCGTCTTACCCACCATAAAATCATATTGCTTTACTTCGTCGGTAGATGCACTTTGCTCAAAATAGTATAACTCGTTGCCGGGTAAGTATTTATCAATATATTCCTTGAAAACGCTTTTTGTTTTAAAAACGTCGGGAATATCGGTAAAATACGAATAAATTACGTCACAATCAGCCGTTTGGTAAGCCTTGAGAAGCTCCTCACAAAATCTTTCGGGACGGTTTTTCTCAAAATCGTTAAGATAAAAGCCCAAAACGGTAAGTAAAATGACGAATAAACCGCAAAGTGACGCCCACAATATAAAAAACACCTTTTTGAATTTTGATTTTTTCATAAAGCAAGCCTCCCTTATTTAACGATAATAGCAGTGGGAATGGGGCGGGGGCCGGTAACAGAGGAGTGTTTATTCAAATACTCGCCCTCATAAATCATCATAGAAGAGGAGCCGCCGTCAAGATTTGCGGCGTTAATTGCACCGTATTCTATCATAATGTCTTGAAGACCCTTGTAGGAAATTCCAATGCTGTGGGGCTGTCTGCCGTCAACGACCAAAAGCAAAATTGCACCGTCGGCGCGCTGACCTATTGCACTTCTTGGGTGAAGTGCGCCGCTTGAGGAAATTTTTGCACGGTTTCCGTTTACAACGAGCGCAGGACCAAAGCTTACGCCGTCGACGATGCCTTTGTTTATAGCTTCCTTTGCCGACATTCTTCCAACAATAAGCCTGTGCTCTGCATCAAAGCCGATAATGGTATCGTATTTTGTTGCAAGGTATGAAATAAGCTCACCGTTTTTGAAAACGTAGCCAAGAGGCATGCCGCCGTCGGAAACACCCTGAGGATCGTAAAAGCCACCTGCATTGATTGCCGCAATTGCACCGGTCTTGTTATAGATGTCCATAAGCGTTTCGCCAACGCCGTCCATTGAAAAGCTGTCGATGGTGTAAATGCTTATGCGAGAAGGATCCTTGATTATCATAAGCTTGCCGACGTAAAGATCACCTTTAACGTCGATAATCTCAATAGGCTTGCCGTCTGCGGGCGGATCGGTGGGAATCTCAATGGGATCGGAAATTTCGCCTCCGCCCATCTCCTCCGAGCTTGCGATAATCTCATCGATTTCGGATTGCGGGAGATAGATATTTGCAAGAAATTTAAGCGCACTCGTTTCGGTAACGGTGAGGACGAAAAAGCTTTTTGCGGCAGGGGAGGGACCGTAGCAAATAAGACAGCCCGCCGCATAAGCGGTTATAAGCACCGTAAGTATAAAAGCGCCTATACAGCTCATTACCTTTCCGAAAACAGAGAAAAAACCTTTCCAAAATGATTTTTTGTAAGGCTTTATCTCCTCAATATTCACAGAAGATATCTCTTTTTCTTCTAAAATTACGTCAGACATTTTGTACAATCCTTTTTATGAGCATAATAAAACATTATAATTATACTACATATTCGCAGAAAAATCAATAGATAACGAGTCGATGAAAATATTAAAACGTTTAATTTGAATTCCTTTACAAAATACATAAAAATACTTGATATTTCGGGGGGATAGTAAAATAATATTAGAAATGAGGAGATACCAATGTGGCATTTAAACGCCGAAAAAAACGCCTATATTCTCACTTCTGTATCGACTTTGCCGATCGAAAAATAATAACACGCCCCTCGGGGCGTTTTATTTTGCAAAAAATCGCAAAAATCTGTAAAAATAATGCAAAAAGGGCTTGAAAAAGCTATTAAATTGTGTTATAATATCTCGGCTATAACGTACGCACTCTGATCAAAGCGCAGGGTGTTTGCCGTAAAATTTTTTAATGCGGCAGATTGCGCGGAGAAACGACGAGTGCGGACAAACAACTAACGGAGGAAAAACAAATGGCAGTAGTAGCAATGAAGCAGCTTCTTGAAGCCGGTGTTCATTTCGGGCATCAGACAAGACGCTGGAACCCCAAGATGTCGGAGTACATCTACACCGAGAGAAACGGAATCTATATCATCGACCTTCAGAAGACTGTAAAGAAGCTTGAAGAAGCTTACAGCTTTGTTCGTGATACCGCACTTGCAGGCGGCCAGATCCTTTTCGTAGGCACCAAGAAGCAGGCAACCGATTCTATCAAATCCGAGGCTGAGAGA
>JAZRNU010000102.1:0-1699 GCA_045648325.1 Eubacteriales bacterium
AAGCCTCCCTTGTGTAAAGGGAGGTGGCACGCGAAGCGTGACGGAGGGATTGTAAAAATTAGATTTGAATAAAACAATCCCTCACCGCCTGCGGCGGAGCTCCCTTTACACAAGGGAGCCTTTTTTTGTGTTCACCTATAACTTGTCAATTTTCCTGACAAGCACTGCTTTTGTGTCCACAAATGCAAAAATACGGCAAACCTCTTTCGAGATATGCCGTATTTTGAAAAACTGTCCTTTAGGGTGCCCCCCATATCGGGAGAGACTTCTTTTTATTTTCTGTAAAAATCCTTCATAACGTCTGCTTCGAATTCTCTTGCGGTGGGTGCTGCCGCGCCACCGGCGTTTGCAACGTTTTTCAGGTAAACTGCCGCAATCTTTTCTTTGGGATCGATAAAGAAATGAGTGCCGTAAGCACCGCTCCAGCCATAGCAACCAACGGGAAGCTCCTGCACGCCGGGAACAACGTCGGTAATAACTCTCATGCCAAGGCCCCACTTTTCGCTTTCGAAGAAACGGTTTAAGTGATCGGGAACCGAAACGGTAGAAGCAAGCTTTACGTATTTTTCAGATAAAATTCTGTTTCCGTTGTAGCTTCCGTTGTTAAAAAGCATTGAAACGAATGCGGTGTAGCCCTCGAGCGAGCCGAGCATTCCCGCGCCTGCCGCCTTGTAGCTTCTTGGGAAATTTTCAAAGTTGCAGCTACCGAGGTCATGCTTTTCCAAAACACCGGAAACGGAATTGTAAAGAGTAACCATGCGGGCTTCATCTTCCTTGGTAGGAATAAAAAGCAAATCGTTTGTTTCGAGCTTATCAAAGATATATTTCTTTAAAAATTCCTCAAACTCCATACCCGAAACAACCTCAACGATGTGTGCCGCACAGTCAAATCCGAGGGTTGTAGTGTAGCCGCAAAGGGTGCCGGGATCAAAGTCAAGACAAATTTCGTTAAAGCGGGGAACAAGCTGTGAAATGGTGTCGCCCTCTTTGGGATTTAATACCTTCCAGAAAGATTCGTGACTTGCAAAGCCCTGACCGAGTCCGCCCGTGTGGTTTAAAAGATTTACGATTTTAATCTGATTCTGTGCGGGACGTGTGCCGCAGATCTTGGCGTTTGCATCAACGTCACCGATGGTCATATTCGCCAAAGAAGGAATATATTTCGAAACGTAATCGTCAAGAGAAAGCAAGCCAAGGTCTGCACAGATAAGCACCGCAACGGTGGTTATCGGCTTTGTCATTGAGCAAAGACGGAAAAGGCTGTTTTCATCAATGGCGTTACGCTTTTCAATGTCACACACACCAAAACAGTTTTTATATAAAAGACCATTTTCGCCGATAACGGACATTGCCGCGCCGGGCATAAGACCTTTTTTGATATTATCGTATGCGCGCGATTCTAATGAAGAAGAAAAACCTATTGACAATTATATCACCTCTGAAATTACATTATTTATTATACTCAAAAAAACAAAATAGTCAAGAAAAAGTTGAAAAAATAATCGTGATACTGTATAATAAAATTACACCGAAAAAGGAAGAGTGATAAAATGCGAAATATAAAAGAAAAAGACGTGATATCCCATTTCAAGCGTGACCTGCTTACAAAGGAGGAGCTTGCCTTGGAGCCTTGCAAATATCTTTACGAGATAGTTTGCTTTGCATACGACTGCGATGATATGAAGGAACTCGTGGTTTA
>JAZRNU010000103.1:0-7172 GCA_045648325.1 Eubacteriales bacterium
CGTTCCGGTGCACCGGGACGGCTCGGAAAACAGCACTAACAAAAAAGGAAAACACAATGAAAGATTTTATGGACTTAGGCAAAATAGTATCCGCACACGGCATAAAGGGCGAGGTAAAAATAATGGGAGATTATTCCGTTATTTCACTTGCCAAAACGCTTATGGTGGGAGAAAACGGTCAAAGCTTCCGTATAAATTCTGCAAGACCGCATAAAAATGCGATAATAGTAAAGCTTGCGGGGGTAAACGATATGAATACCGCCGAAAGCCTTAGAAACAAAACCGTTTACGTAAACCGTAACGAGGTAAAGCTGCCTGAGGGCGTCTATTTTATTGAGGACGTTCTCGGTCTTTCGGTTTTTGACAGAGATGGAAAATGCTACGGCAAAATAACCGACATTTACCGTGCCGGCTCGAGTGACGTTTATACCGCCACCGATGAAAACGGCAAGGAAGTAATGTTCCCCGCTATTGCAAGCTGTGACATTGATATCGACCTTGAAAACAAAACTCTTTTATTTACCCCCCTTGAAGGACTGTTTGACTGATGAGGTTTGACGTTTTAACGCTTTTTCCCGATATGCTTGAAACGGTCTTTAACGAGAGCATAATAGGAAGAGCGAGAAAAAAAGGAATAATTGAAATTAACACCGTAAATCTTCGAGATTACTCAAAGGATCGTCACAAGAGAGTTGACGACTACCCCTACGGTGGAGGATGCGGAATGGTTATGATGGCACCTCCCGTAATCGACGCGATAACAGACCGAAAGAGCGGCTTTGCGGAAAAACCGCTTGTCGTGTATATGTCGCCGAAGGGTAAAAGGCTTGACCAGAATCTCGTAAACGAGCTTTCGGAAAAGAACGGATTTATAATCCTTTGCGGTCATTACGAGGGAATCGACGAGCGAATTATGGAACACGTTGACGTTGAAATTTCAGCGGGTGACTACGTACTTACAGGCGGAGAATTACCTGCCGCAATTTTGGTTGATGCGGTTTCCCGCACCGTTAACGGCGTGCTTGCCGAGGAGGCGGGCTTTCAGGGTGAAAGCCACTATAACGGGCTTTTGGAATATCCGCAATATACCCGTCCCGAGGAATATAACGGCAAAAGAGTGCCCGACGTGCTTTTGTCGGGGCACCACAAAAACATAGAAAAGTGGCGCAGGGAAATGTCACTTTTCGAAACCGCGAAAAAACGTCCCGATCTTCTTAAAAAAGCCGAAATAACAGAGGCTGAAAAAAAGAAGGTAACGGCGTTTAAACGCAAAATATCAAGATCAAAAAGCAAATAACGTTTCAAAAACGATAGAATATAACTGTTTAGCCTATAAAGGCGGAATGGAGAAAATATTATGGCAGAAGCAATTTTGAAAAACAAAAATACCGTTGAATACAATGCAGGCGAAACCGCAGCAGACGTTGTGGGAAGAATTTCACAGGGTCTTCTTCGCAACACTCTTGCGGTTATGATTAACGGCGAGGTTGCCGCAACCTCTACCGTACTTCCCGCAGAGGGCTGTGAGCTTACCGCTCTTACCTTTGACGACGAAGAGGGCAAGAAGGTTTACCGTCACACTGCCGCACACGTTATGGCACAGGCAGTTAAAAGACTTTATCCCAATGCAAAGCTCACAATAGGTCCCGCTATTGAAAACGGCTTTTACTACGATTTCGACGTAGAAACTCCCTTTACCCCCGAGGCCTGCGAGGCAATCGAGGCAGAGATGAAGAAGATCATCAAGGAGGCACTTCCCGTTGAGAGATTTGAGCTTTCAAGAGAAGATGCCGTTAAATTCATGGAGGAAAGAGAAGAACCCTATAAGGTAGAGCTTATTAACGAGCTTCCCGAGGGTGAGGCAATTTCTTTCTATAAGCAGGGCGATTTCACCGACCTTTGCAGAGGTCCCCATCTTGCAAAGACCTCCGATATCAAAGCGGTTAAAATAACCAACGTTACCGGTGCATACTGGAGAGGCGATGCAAACAACAAAATGCTCCAGCGTGTTTACGGTACCGCATTCCCCAAGCAGTCGGAGCTTGACGCTTACCTCACCATGATTGAGGAAGCAAAGAAGCGCGACCACAGAAAGATCGGCAAAGACCTCGGCCTCTTTATGATCACCGAGGAAGGACCCGGCTTCCCCTTCTTCTTACCCAAGGGTATGGTGCTTAAAAACACCCTTATCGACTACTGGCGCGAGGTACATAAAAAGTACGGCTACGTTGAGGTTTCCTCTCCCATTATCTTAAACAGAAAGCTTTGGGAAAGAAGCGGACATTGGGCACACTACAAGGCAAATATGTACACCACCGTTATCGACGAAGAGGATTTTGCAATAAAGCCTATGAACTGTCCCGGCGGTATGCTCGTTTACGGCGCAGAGCCCCACTCTTACCGTGAGCTTCCCATGAGAGTCGGCGAGCTCGGTCTTGTTCACCGTCACGAGCTTTCGGGTGCACTTCACGGACTCTTCAGAGTAAGGTGCTTCACTCAGGACGACGCTCATATCTTTATGACCCGCGACCAGATGAAGGATGAGATCAAAAACGTCGTTAAGCTTTTCGACGAGGTATATAACCTTTTCGGTCTTGAATATCAGATCGAGCTTTCAACCATGCCCGAGGACCATATGGGTGAGCTTGCTGATTGGCAGTTTGCAGAGGAAACCCTTAAGGCTGCAATTACCGATATGGGCAAGGATTATATCTTAAACGAGGGCGACGGCGCATTCTATGGCCCGAAGCTTGACTTCCATCTCAAGGATTGCATTGGCAGAACCTGGCAGTGCGGTACCGTTCAGCTTGATTTCCAGCTTCCCGAGAGATTTGAGCTTGAATATACGGGTGAGGACGGCGAGAAGCACCGCCCCGTAATGATCCACCGCGTTGTTTTCGGTTCTATCGAAAGATTTATCGGCGTTATCACCGAGCATTTCGCAGGCGCATTCCCCACCTGGCTTTCTCCCGTTCAGGCAGTTGTTTTGCCTATTTCCGAAAAGCAGGATGAATATGCACAAAAGGTTTACGGAATACTTAAGGATATGGGTATCCGCGCGGAGCTTGACAACAGAAATGAAAAGATCGGCTACCGTATCAGAGAGGCACAGCTTTCAAAGATTCCTTATATGATCGTAGTTGGCGATAAAGAGGTTGCTGAGGGCACCGTTTCGGTAAGAAGCCGCAAGGGCGGAGATCTCGGTGCAAAGGAAGCTTGTGCATTTGCAGCAGAGCTTAAAGAGGAAATTATTACCCGTTCAAAATAATTAAGGTGTTGTTATGACAAAAAGGACCAAAAGAGCAATTAAAAATACGGTAAATGCAGCTATATCTGTGTTGCTCGTTGTTGCGTTGCTTTTGTGTACGGTTTATTTTGTGGTTTCCGATATGCTTGGAAACGTTGAATACGTCGATCCGTCGAGTGACGATTATATCGTAAGCTTTATTCCGGAAGATTCCGACGATGTCGTTACAAGCGAGCCCGATACCGAGTCTGACGTTTTGGCAAGCTATCAGCCGCTTGCGTCGGGAAATATCGCAAATAAGGTGCCTGCCGTATCGTCAAAGGATAAGGTTACCAATATCTTGTTGGTCGGCTGTGATTCTGAGGGACTTAATTTTCGCGGAAGAACCGATTCGATGATGATTATTACGATAAACGAAACGCAAAGAAAAATAGTTGTCACGTCGATAATGCGAGATAGTTATGCCTATATTCCGCAGGTTGATGATTACAACAGAATAAATGCCGCTTACGCATACGGTGGAGAAAGCCTGCTTATAAAAACAATAAAGCACAATATCGGCATTTCAATAGATAAATACGTTACTGTTAATTTTGCAATATTCAAGAATTTCATTAATGATCTCGGTGGTTTGGATATTGAGATAGATAGCGCTGAGTTCGATCATATGAATGAATATGCTTTTAAATTAGAATTGCCTACAGGGGTAAGAACCGCGGAGGAAATTGAGGAAATAAAACAAAACGGAAGGTTTCATGCAAACGGTTTTGAAGCGCTTACCTACGCAAGAATACGATATACCGCAGGAGGAGATTTCAAGAGAACCGAAAGACAGAGAATCGTACTCATGAAGGTCGTTGAAAAGCTCGGAACGCTTCCCATTACCGATATAATTTCGCTTTGCGAGAAATATCTCGGTGAAATAAGAACTACTCTTACAAAAAACGAGCTTATGGGATATATTGTTAAATCCCCCACCTATCTTGCGTATGACTTTGATCTTGGCAGAATCCCCGTCGACGGCAGCTGGCAATATATTTCCGTAGGCGGAAGATCAATGATAGGCGTTGACTATGCCAAAAACCTGAAATATTGGAACGAACGCGTTTATGGATAACAAACGAACGATATTAAGAGAATCAACATTTGAAATTGAAATCAAGCACAGCCGTTTTATCGGCTGTGCTTTTCCCGTTAAAAGTGTTGAGAGAGCAAACGAGATAATCGCTTCAATAAGAGCCGAGCACCGAAAAGCGCGCCACAACGTTTACGCCTACATAATAGGATCTAACACGGGATATTCCGACGACGGCGAGCCTAAAAAAACGGCGGGACTTCCCATTTACGATTATCTCCGCAAGGAGGATATTACCGACGTATTGGTAGTTGTAACAAGATATTTCGGCGGAATACTTCTTGGCACGGGCGGACTTGTTAAGGCTTACACCGACGCGGCAAAGGGCGCGGTTACGGAAGCAGGACTTGCAACTGTAATTAGCTGCGAGCAATATAGATTTGAAACCGATTACGGAACCGCCGAAAGGTTGAAATCGCAAATTTCGGATTATACGGTAGATATAGAAACCGAATACACCGAAAAAATAAGCCTCACCGTCACGGTTTTAAAGGAAAACGCGGCAAAGCTTATAAAGGAAGCCTCCGAAATATTGAAAACGAACGAATATGTTTTCCTTGGCGAAAAAAGCATTGCGGTAAAAGATAACTGAAAAGAAAGAGCACCCAAGCGGGCGCTCTTTTTTTATCTGTCTGAATATACCTTTCGGTATTTCGACGGCGGCATTTGATAATTTCTCTTGAATAATTTATTTAAATATACCGAATCGGGAATTCCCACGTCTTCGGAGATCGCCTGAACCGAAAGGTCTGTATTGACAAGCATATCTGCGGCAAGGAAAAGCCTGCAATTATTCAGAATCCGTCACTCTATCACCTCCTTCACCTATAAGACTTCGAAGGAAAGAAAATCTTACAAACTTTTTTATAATTATAACATATTTTTTCAAAAAATGTGTGAACACAGAGAAAAAGGGTGCCGCCGTAGCGACACCCCCTATCTCTCATTCAGTTTATGGCATACCCCATGTCAGAAGTTCCCAATCTCCATTGTCTGTCCTTGCAAGATACCAACTCCAATCATACTTGAAATTGGCATTCCAAGCCCCGCCACCGAAAATGGGAGAACGGAATGAAGTTCTAAACACAATACATTGGTCATATACAATGCCCTCATCAGCCAATGTGTTACAGTAATCCAATTCTCTTTCACACAAGCCATCGTCTGTATAACTGATAGAATATAACTTACAGCCTTCCCACAAATCAAACTTATCTTTTATCAGTTCAATCGCGGAATCCATATCTGCTTTTGAGTACATATCTGAGACACCATAATCAATCGTCGCAGGTTTTAGACTTACACAAGCAAAGATAATGGCACAGCACAAAACAATCGACAACGCTGAAACAAGGACTATTCTTTTCCTGCTTTTCTTCTTTTCCGTTTTCTCGCGACGTGCAATTACTCCATCTTTCTCTTTCTGAAGTATATCTTCGTTTGTATGAGAACACATCTGCTCATAAACAGCTCTACAATCTGCACACGTCTCCAAGTGCTCTTTTATCATTTCTTCACTTGATTCACTACAAACTCCGTCCACATAAAGTGGGAGCAGGTCTTGAACAATTTCACATTTTTTACTCATGTTTCTCATCCATCCTTTCTTGAATTTTCAGTTTGGCACGATGATAAGTAACTCTCGCCCATGTTTCAGTTTTGCCGAATATGGTGGCAATCTGTGCAAAGGATAATTCACCGAACACTCGGAGCTGAAAGATCTCCTTGTACGGCTCATCCAAATGATGCAGCACAAGATGTATGCGGAAAGCCATATCGGAATCAGCCACGGCTTTTTCTACGTTCTCATCTGACGGCAGTTCGCTGACCTCACTTATATCTGCCATACGCTGACTATTACGCATTTCATCGTAATACAGATTCTTGGCAATCGAACATAGCCAAGTTAGCTCGTCAGACTTGCCCTTGAATTGCGACTTTGCCGAGACCGCTTTATAAAAGGTATTCTGCGTGATCTCCTCTGCCAACTCGCGATTCTTAGCAAGAGAAACCGCATACGAATAAACCTGCATATAGTAAGAGTTATATAGCTTTTCGTAATCCATACTTATCATCGCCTCCTTTTCGCTCATAGGTTAGACGGAGAAAATCGAATTTCGTTACAAACATTATAACATTATATAACAAAATATTCCAAAAAACAATAAAAAAACAAAAATAAGGCAGAGAAGCCACAAAAACACATAAAACAGAGAGAACTGTAAACACGGAGGTAAATATGGCAGATTTAAAATCATTACTTGGAAACAACTACAAAGAAGGTATGACAATTGAGGAATTAATGAAAATTGATGTGTAACTCCCTAAAGATTCGGAATATAACAACCTTGCCGAGCCGAAATATCTCGTTTCGGGAAAAGAGTTTACCGATTTCGGGACTTCGCAGGCCGAAAGAGTGGTTTCGGAGTTTTGCGAAAGGCTCGAAGCGGCGCTTGAAAATAAAACAAGTATATTGTATAGTTTAAAGCGGTGATCGTGGCAAGAAAAAATCACTCCGATCAGGCTCTTTTTCGTGAAATTAAAAACGAAAAAATAAAAAACAAAAAAATCGAAAAAACTTTGGAAAAAGGTATTGACAAAGAGAGAAAAAGGGAGTATAATATTGCCTGTTGCGCCGCCAAAGAGAAACCGAGCGGAGAGCGCCGAAAAAACTTTGAAAAAAATCGAAAAAAGTTTAAAAAAGTGCTTGACAAAAGGGTATCGAGTGTGGTACAATATAGCTCCCGACGCGAAAAGCGGAGGGGCACGGACCTTGAGAATTGAACAATG
>JAZRNU010000104.1:0-13136 GCA_045648325.1 Eubacteriales bacterium
GTGGGCAATGGTGTCCTCAATTACCTTAACTGCGGCGGTGCAATCGTTTACGTCGCCGGGTGCGGTCTGCTTGCCCTCGAGTGATTTGTAAACCGAGAAGAAGTGGGCCATCTCGTCAAAAATGTGGGGAGGAAGGTCTGAAATATTTCTGTATTGGTTGTAGGTGGGGTCGGTAAAGGGAATTGCAATTATCTTTTCATCGTTTCTGCCGCCGTCAAGCATTGAAATATACCCTATGGGATAGCAACGAACAAGGGTAAGCGGCTCAAGTGCCTCGGAGCAAAGCACCAAAACGTCCAAGGGGTCGCCGTCGTCACCGAAGGTGCGGGGGATAAATCCGTAGTTTGCGGGATAATGGGTTGAGGTGTGGAGAACGCGGTCAAGAATTATAAAGCCGGTTTCCTTATCAAGCTCGTATTTCTTCTTACTGCCCTTTGAAATCTCAACAACAGCAACGAAGTCGTCCGGTTTTATTCTTTTGGGGTCAATATCGTGCCAGATGTTACGCATTAAAAACATTCCTTTTACAAATATAATTGCGGCGCAAAAACTGCGCCGCGCTGTTTTTTCAGTTTTTCGAGGCGGGCTCGCGCTTTAAGGGGTCGTAACGGTAGGAACCGCAAACACCGTTTGGTTTTAAAAGCTCTTTTTTCTTATTGCAGATAACCGCTCTGCCGCTTGCAAGCATTTTCGAGTGCTCACAGTAGGCGCAGATCTTGCTTATTTCTTTACTGAACATAAATACCGTATCCTTTAATACAAAAATTTATATCTTTGGTTTAATTATAACATTATTTAAGACGGTTGTCAATGAGCGGAAAAATAATTTTGAGTGTCCGCAAACGACGGTATATGGAGGTCTTTGTAACAGTTGCCCAAATATATGGGAAAAATTTGCGGATTTTTGCCATGCTTTTTTTTAAAATGTGCTTGACACACAATATATTGTGTGCTAAAATATTTCCACGAACAATATATAGTGAGAAAAAAGAGTTCCAAAAAAGGAAGGAAATTGCGATATGCTTACTACAATTACCAAGCGTGACGGCAGAAACGTCACATACGACAGAGCTAAAATAGCCTCCGCTATTGACAAGGCTATGACCTCCTGCAACAGAAAAGATGCCGCCGAGGCAGAAAGACTTGCCCTTATCGTTGAGGAAAAGCTTCTTGCCAAATTCCCCAATTCGGCTCCCGGCGTTGAGGACGTGCAGGACACCGTTGAAGCAACCCTTATGGAAAACGGCTATGCTTACGTTGCAAAGAAATACATTCTTTACCGCGCAGAGCGCACCCGTTCAAGAGAGATGAACTCCAAGCTCATGAGAATTTACGATGAGCTTACCTTTATCGACGCAGGCGAGAGCGATATGAAGCGCGACAACGCAAATATCGACGGCGATACCGCAAAGGACACCATGCTCAAATACGGCTCCGAGGGTGCAAAGGATTACTACGAGAAATATATCCTCACCGAGGAGCAGTCAAAGGCTCACAAGAGCGGTGATATTCATATTCACGACTTTGATTTCTACACCCTTACCACCACCTGCTGCCAGATCGACCTTATCGAGCTTTTCAAGGGCGGCTTTTCAACCGGTCACGGCTTCCTTCGTGAGCCTGCCGACATTGCAAGTTACGCAGCTCTTGCATGTATTGCAATTCAGGCAAACCAGAACGATCAGCACGGCGGTCAGAGTGTTCCCAACTTTGATTTCTCAATGGCTCCCGGCGTAAGAAAGACCTACAAGCGTCTTTATGCCACCAACCTTGGAAAGGCGATAGAGCTTTTACTCCCCGAGGCAGGAGTGGATACTGCCGCCGCAAAGGCAAAGATCAAGGAAATCGAAACCGAAAAGGGTCTTTTCCCCTCTCTTGAGATGACCAAGGAATATCTGAAGGCTGAAAAGGCCTGGCTTGCTTCCTTCATTGCCGATGAGGCTATGATTGAAAAGGTAAAGGAATTTGCAGTTAAAGCAACTTTACCCGAAACTGAAAAGGCAGTTTATCAGGCAATGGAGGCACTTGTTCACAATTTGAACACCATGCACAGCCGTGCAGGTGCACAGACTCCCTTCTCCTCCATCAACTACGGTACCGATACAAGCCCCGAGGGCAGAATGGTAATCAAATACATCTTGAAGGCAACCGAGGACGGTCTTGGCTTTGGAGAAACCGCAATATTCCCCATTCACATCTTCAAGATCAAGGAAGGCGTAAACTACAATCCCGAGGATAAGAACTACGACCTTATGAAATACGCCTGCAAGGTTACCGCAAAGCGTCTTTTCCCCAACTTCTCGTTTATCGACGCTCCCTTTAACCTTCAGTATTACAAGCCCGGACTTCCCGAAACCGAGGTTTCATATATGGGCTGCCGCACCAGAGTTATAGGTAACTTCGTTGATCCCACAAAGCAGATAACCTACGGCAGAGGAAACTTAAGCTTTACCTCTATAAACCTTCCCAGAATTGCAATAAGAAGCAACAAGAACATCGAATGGTTCTTCGATGAGCTTGAAAACAAGATGAAGCTCGTTTCACGTCAGCTTATCGACCGTTATCGCATCGTTGCAAAGAAAAAGGTTAAAAACTTCCCCTTCCTTATGGGACAGGGCATCTGGATAAACTCCAAGGGTATGAAGCCCGAGGATAACATCGGCGAGATACTCAAGCACGGTACCCTCTCCATTGGCTTTATCGGCCTTGCCGAAACTCTCGTTGCTCTTACCGGTCACCACCACGGTGAAACTCAGGAGGCAAGAAACCTCGGTCTTGAGATCGTTGGCTTTATGAGAGATATGTGCGAAAAGTTCAGCCGCGAATACGGAATGAACTTCACCCTTCTCGCAACCCCCGCAGAGGGTCTTTCGGGCAGATTTATCAGAATAGACAAAAAGAAATACGGAATTATTGCAGGTGTTACCGACAGAGAATATTACACCAACAGCTTCCACGTTCCGGTATATTACAACATTCCTATCTACGATAAGATCAAGATTGAGGCACCCTACCACGCTCTTACAAACGCAGGTCATATCACCTACGTTGAGCTTGACGGCGATGCCGCAAACAACGTTGAAACAATTGAGAAGATAGTAAGAATAATGAAGGAAACAGGCATTGGCTACGGCTCGATCAACCACCCCGTTGACCGTGACCCCGTTTGCGGATATAACGGCATTATCGGCGACGAATGTCCCAAGTGTCACCGCAAGGAGGATGACGGAAGCGGCTACGGCTTTGAGAGAATAAGAAGAATCACAGGCTACCTCGTTGGTACTCTTGACCGCTTCAACGATGCAAAGCGTGCAGAGGAGCGCGACCGCGTAAAGCACGGCCTTCCCAATGACTGATAAATGAAAAAGATCAACGTTTCGGGCACCGTCGGTGAATCTATCACCGACGGTCCCGGCTTCAGATTTACCCTTTTCGTGCAGGGATGTCCGCACCACTGCGAGGGGTGCCATAATCCGCACACATGGGAGTTTTCAGAAAAAACTCTTATGTCGGCGGAGGAAATTTTTGAAAAAATATCTAAAAATCCCATTCTCGACGGAGTTACCTTCTCGGGCGGAGAGCCTTTTTCGCAGGCAGAGGCACTTATTCCTCTTGCCAAAATGATAAAGGAAGCCCGTCTTGAGCTTGCCGCCTACTCGGGATATACCTTTGAAAAGCTTATCTCGGGAGAGGTGCCGTTTGCAGAAGAGCTGCTTTCCTATATCGACGTTTTAGTTGACGGACCCTTTATTCTTTCACAAAGAAGCCTTGAGCTTAAATTCAAGGGGTCGCACAACCAGAGAATAATAAACGTAAAGGAATCTCTTGCAAGCGGCAAAGCGGTTTTAATGGAAGGAAACCGTTGGAATAAGGAATAAAAAGGAGAACGGTATGGAAAAAATAAGGCCGATAATAAACGACCTGTTAAAAGCCGTTTTGGCGGGAGCTTGCGTTTCGCTCGGAGGCTCGGCATCGCTTGTAACAAAGCCGATAGATCCTGTGGCAGCGGCTTTTCTTTTCACACTCGGACTTTTTGCAACTCTTATATTCGATTTAAATCTCTACACCGGTAAGATAGGATACCTCGTTTACGAAAAGCCGAAGCACGCGGCGTTTCTTGCGCTCGTGCTTTTCGGAAATTTCGTCGGCACGGTGATAATGGGACTTTTGATGTCTGTTGCCTTCGACGGCGTTTCAATAGCGGCCCTTGCCGTTGAAACGGCAGAGATAAAGCTTGAAATTCCGCTTTTGCAGGTGTTTGTAAGAGCAATTTTCTGCGGCGTGCTTATGTTTATTGCCGCAGACGGCTACAAGCGAATGGAAAGCCCGCTTTTAAAGGCAATTCCCGTTGTTTTGGGCGTTATGGTCTTCTCGATTTGCGGCTTTGAGCACAGCATTGCCGACGCATTTTATTTTGCGGCATCGGGTAGCTACAGCCTTGAGGCGTTTGTGTGGATAATGGTTGCGGCGGCGGGAAACAGCGTTGGCTCAATTTTGCTTGCCGGTGCATTAAAGGCAGTAAAAAAATAACTTGAATTTAAACGGCAGTTAAAATACTGCCGTTTTTGTTTTTTGAATTCAAAAATTTTAAAAGCTATTGCATTTGAGAGAATATTTATATATAATAAAATCAACAAGGCTTTTAAAAGCGAGGTAATAAAAATGGCAGAAATAACGGCTTTGGAAAATTTCAGATGGCTTCTTTCCGAAAAGGGAATTTCGGTATGCTACGGCTTTTCGGCGGAAAAGGGCATTTATCTTTATGAGTTTTCGGTTAAAAACGAAAACGGAAATATTAACTTTGTAAAGGAAGAGCAGTCGATATTGCCCATTGTAAACTCCGACGAGGCTATTGAAAACTCAAGATTTCCTTTTTCGTGGGTTTTTCGCGGTGCAGAAATATCGGAGAAAATCTTTAACAAGAAAAGGGTAAAGCAGCTTGACGTAGCTATTGAAACGGTTACCTATAAGCTCACCCTTCACGCAGTGGTTTTCCCCGGAGTTTCGGTAGTAAAGCAGTGGTGGGATTGCGAAAACACCACGGTTGCCCGCACAAACGGCTTTACCTTAAAGCCCTTTACGGGAGTGTTTTTGCAAGACGACTATAAAAAGAGCTATTGGTTTACCTCTGTTGGCGGCGGTCACACCCGTCCCACACAGGGCGAGATGATAACGAGAATGATAGGCGCATCTCAGAAATACTCCATAGGCGGCAGTATGACGGGTGAGTATATGCCTCTCTTTACCGTAACGGCGGAGGAAGCACCCTTTGAGGGCTTTATGATTGCCCTTGACTACCTTGGAAAATGGAATCTCGATTTTGAATGCAAGCTAAAAACCATTGTTGACCACGAAATGCATTTTACCTACACTGCCGATTGCGGCAGTCAGGTCTGTCTTGCACCCAAGGAGAAGATTACCCTTCCCGCGGTTACCCTTGCGGCGTTTAACGGCGGTCACGACGCGCTTATGAAGGAACTTTACGATTGGCAGTATAACTATATGTTTGACCTCACGGGCGATAAATATTACGCCGCAAGCAAGGCGCTTTCGCTCTGGTACGGCGATAACCTCGTTACTACCGAGCAGTTTGCCCACCGAAGCGCAAGCTTTGACCTTGATAATATAAACGATGCGGGTCACAGCGGCGCAAAGGGTGTGTGGTCCGATGCGGCGTGGTACGCTCCCGATAAGCTCGCGGGCTACCACATCTTCTTAAACTCGTTAAACGGCCCCGATTTCAGGGAGTCTATAAAATTTGCAAACAAATGCAACGTGGGATATACTCTCTGGTTTGCAGGCAAGCCGCTTGACGGTGTTATGGCATCAAAGGCAAACTATTGGGGCGACTTTGAGTGGCGAACCGACGCCTTTAACGTAAGAGATCAGAAGGAATATATACGCGCAAAGAAAAAGGTTGAGGACTTCAGAAAAGAGTCGGGTGAAAGATCCTTCCACACCTGCGACGGCGGCGGAAACTACACCCACAACTTTGAAATTCAAAGGCTTTCAAGCTTTAACTATCTTTCCGACTTAAACGCCTCACCCTATATGACCTATTATTCCTCCTTCTTTGAAATTCCCGATAAGCAGTGCGACTGCATGGAAACCTTTGGTAAGGACGCGGTGAAATACAACGGCGCATCTGTCTTTGGCGGACTTTATCAGGGAAGCCGCGAGGCAAATGAGGAATACCGCTATTCGCGCCTTATTATGATTCCCTCAACGGGCGCGGCACAAAAGCGCGGCGTTTCACCCGAGAGAAATTTTGATATTGCAAGAGAAAATCAGGCAATCTACTCCTATCTTATCAAAAAGGGCGTTGCGGGCAGATTTTCTTACCTTTTCCACCCAAGAGTCTACGGCGATAAGGAATATTACTACCGTTTACGCACCTCGGCTGACAGAAAAAAGGCGCTTCTTGTAATTTCAAGAAGCCCCAAAAAGGAAATTACTGTTTTTCCCGACGGTCTTATTAAGGAAGAAAGCTACGAGGTGGGCTTCAGAAGCGGCAGGCAGGGACTTTCAAAAACGGGTGCCGAGCTTATGGAAAAAGGCATTACCTTTACTCCCGACGAAAAGGGCGAGCTTGTCTGGTTTAATCTTCCCGATTTCCCCTTTGGCGGCAAGACCTTAAAGCCCAAAAAGCCTGTTGCGGTTTACAAGAGGGCTGAAAACAATATAAAAACTCTCGGCGTTGGCATTTATATTTCCTGCGAGGACGACGAGGGCAAATACTACTACGAAATAAGAAGAAACGGCGAGCTTCTTGTTTGCCTTGCAAGAGGAGGCTTCTATTTCGATTACACCGCAAAGGCGGATATAAAGGCAAAATACACCGTTTCAGCCGTCGGCTTTGACGGCACCGCTACCGAGTCGGTAGAGGCAACGGAGCTTGCTTGCGGCGTTTCCTATATCAGCGCCTTGGGAAACTATTCGGGCAAGGAAGAGCACTACAACGGATTTTCAAACGAATACAGCAAAAACAACAGGGATTTTCTCCCTATGACTATGGTCGACTGCGGCCCTCACCCCTCGGGTGACTACGGAATAACCTCTAACCGTCCTGGCGGCATTGAGGGAAACTTTGAGGCTTTTGGCAACACAAGAATTGCAAGAGGCTGCCATCAGGTGGGAAGTGTTTCCTCCGCGCGGGTATTTACCGCAGACCGCGATATGACGGTAAGAGTTACCGGCAGAGTAATGCGCGATTGGTGGAAAAACGACTCGGTTATTCCCATAGTGGCAAGAATATTTAAAAATACCGATCAGCTTTGGTATGGAAAAATCGCCGAGGGCAAAAACGAGGCAAAGGTTCACGATTTCGTTGTTTCTCTCAAAAAGGGCGATAAGCTCCGCTTTGTTGTTGACAATGTAAAGGGAATGAGAAAGGACGCTTACCAATACGACGGCGACGCCGTAAACGTTTCGTGGATCCCCATGCTTACCCTTCCTGAAAAGGAATATGAAAAGGGAGAAGCTCTGGTAAGTCTTACCGGAAAAACCGAGGAAATAAACGGAAAAAGCTTTGTTCCCGTTGGCACAAAAGCGGCTGACGGCAAAAAGAGCTTCTCTGTGAAGGTAAGCTCGACGTTAAATAACGTAGCCCTTATAATGGAGTCGGAGTCCGGGCTTATTGACGAGGGCAGCCTTACCGTTAAAATAAACGGTAAAACCGTTATAGACAATATCGACGTTGAAAGAGAAAAGATGGGCGTAAGCGGCAAAATAGTAAGAAACGTCCGCTACGTTACCGCGGTAAACGGCAAGCTCGATTTTGAAATAACCGAAACGGGCAAAAATAAGCTTGTGTGCCTTGCGGTAACTCCCGAAAACGAGTTCAGGGGCTTTTATCTTCTTGCCAAGGATAAATATATCGACTGGTCGGGTGATGTGTGGAACGGAGCCTCGGTCACGGGCGGCAAAAACGAGGAAAACGAGCGTATTCCCGAGCAGATTCTTCCCACCCTTTACGACGGAGAGATTTACAGCCGCGCAAGAGTGGGCAAGGATTTTGAGGTAACGCTTGATTCTATTCCCGACGGCGTATATTCCATTCGCGTTTTAACGGCAAATATCTGGCGTTTTGGCACAAAAACCCCCGAATTTGATATTTTTATAAACGGCAAAAAGGTGAGATCGGAATACAACGTAAACGATGAGGCAAACGGCGCCGAAATTGCCCTTTGTCTTCGCTTCGACGGCGTTATGCCGACAGACGGCAAAATAAAGGTGCGCTTCGTTTCAACAAACAACGCTCCTGTTGTGATCTCCGCGCTGTTGCTTGACTGAAATAATAAAAATCTCCACCCGTTTGGGCGGAGATTTTTTTACATAACCTGATTTTTTTCTTTAATTGCGCGGTCCATTTCGCGCTTTGCATCGCGCCGCGCCATATCCTCGCGCTTGTCAAAGAGCTTTTTGCCCTTGCAAAGACCAAGCTCAACCTTTATTTTGCCGTTTTTGAAATAAAGCGAAAGGGGAATAAGGGTAAGCCCCTCTTGCTTTGTCTGCCCGAAAAGCCTCATTATCTCGCGCTTGTGCATTAAAAGCTTTTTGGGACGCAAGGGGTCCTTGTTAAAGATGTTTCCCTTTTCGTAGGGGGAAATGTGCATTCCCAAAATGAAAAGCTCACCCGAGTCGATATCGGCGTAGCAATCCTTGAAGTTTACCTTTCCGAGCCGCACAGACTTAACCTCGGTGCCGAAAAGCTCAATGCCCGCCTCGTGCTTTTCCAAAACGAAATACTCGTGATAAGCCTTGCGGTTTTCTGATATTATCTTTCTTGCTTCTTTGTTTTCGGGCATATCGGCACCTCTTCTCTTTTTAACTGAATATATTATAGCATTTTTATCCCGCTGTGTAAACAGCTTTTATAAGACAAAATTCAAACATTTCACAAAACAGCAATTTTTTGCAAAAAAAGAGCAATTTTTTGCATTGAAAAAGTTGTTTCGGTGTGGTATAATTGAATATATCTATATTAAGGAAGGTAAAAAGTTATGTTTATTCACATCGTTATGTACAGAGTTAAGGACCCCGAGGTCAACGTTCCCAAAATGAAGGAGCTTCTTTGCTCGCTTCCCGCAAAGATTGACCTTATTAAAAAGCTTACCTTTGGTAAGGACGAGATCGGTATGGCTCGCTCTGTTGACGCTTGCCTTTACACCGAGTTTGAATCAAAGGAAGATATGCTTGCTTACAGAGATCACCCCGAGCACGTTAAGGTTGCCGATTTTATTGCAACCATAAAGCTCGAGTCTTACTCTGCAGATTTTACCGAGTAAGGTGAATAAAATGAAAAAGATAATTTCGGTTTTGCTTTCAGCCGTTTTGATGGCATCGCTTACGGGAGGACTTATTATGACACTTGCTTCCTGCGCACAAGGCACCACCTATTACATTTCCTCGTCAGAGGGAAGTGACGATAACAACGGTACCTCAAAAAAGACACCGTGGAAAAGCTTTGCACACGTAAACGAAATGCGTTTGCAGCCCGGTGATAAGGTATTACTTAAGCGCGGCGACGAATGGAACGAAAGAATGTACGTTCGCGGCAGCGGCTCGAAAAACGCATGGGTAAAAATCTCTTATTACGGCGATAAAAACGATGAGCTTCCCGTAATTTCTCTTAATTGCGATAAGCACGATATCGCCATTGTCGTTACCGATTACAACAAGGAAAAGAAAATAAAGGATCAGGAAACGATAAACTATATCCATATCGACGGACTTGATATAAGAAACACCTATCTCGGAATTTATTTCCGCTTTATAGCCACAAAGGGAAACACCGGCTTTAAGGTAACAAACTGCAACTTCAAGAACATCTACGATGCAGATGCATTTGCAAACGAGCTTGATAACGTTGATAACTACGTGGCATGGATGAGAGCGCCCAAGGGCAACCTCGAAACCGTTACCGACTACGGAAGCTATAAGGAAACAGGCGGCGGTGCAAACGAATACATCTGGCCCGACTCTATAAGAGTAAGCGGTATTGCCAGATATGAGGACGTTATTGCAAGCGAATTTGACGTAAACAACTGCGTTTTTGAAGACGCATCGGGCGGTTTTCACGTTTCACTCGGCACTCCCGCAGGTCACGACGTTTACAGCGTGCAGAAGGTAAGAATGTACGATTGCGTTATGACCGGCTCCTACGCAGGTCTTTACCGCTTTGAGCTTGTTGAGGGCGGCTGGGACGGCACCGACAGAAGCGAATGGGGTTACGTTAGAAACGTTCGCCACATCGGCGGCTCCGATTACAGAGCAGGAGTTACAGGCCCCACCGCATCGTATATGGCAGTTTGCAACAACATTTTGGTTGAAAACAGCGAAATGGCATATATGTACAACTACGGCGGCGGCGACGGCTGCGGCTTTGACTACGAAACCTACGTTTCAAACATCACCCAGAGAAATATGGTTTACCACAACAACGATGCTGCGGCACTCCTTATTTTAAACTCCGATGCATATAAGAAGGATTACGTAAACGTAAGTCTTCTTGATACCCTTTCTTATAACAACATCAAAAATCCCTACAGCTACGTAATTGAAGCTGATATTATGCTCGGCACCAATTCCGATACGATGATATTCAAAAACATCTTCAGCTACCGTCACGAGATCCGCAAGGGCGTTGGAGAGGGAGGTACCTACAAGCCTAAGTTTATAAGCCCCTTCGGAAGAAAAGCGGTGCAGGAAAACAATACGGCGCGTTACGTTGACGAATACAGAAACCGCTTTGCATTTAACGGCACCTCCTATGAGAGCTGGAACTATGCGGCAAGCGGCATAACCGATATGAAGGTTGAAAACGGCAAGCTCACCTTTACCATGACGGGTGACACTGCATATATCGTTTCCGACCTTGCGCTTAACCTCTTTGCATATACCGATTGCATCGTAAGCCTTGAGGGCACAACCGCATCAAAGGTTGCATTTGCATATCAGGGTATTACCTCAAGCGACTTTGCAATGGGCAACAAGCAGTCGGTAAGCGACGTTGTATACCTTGACATTGCCGACGGCACTGACAGCAGCGCAAGGGCAACCATGCTTTACTTTGAGGGTAAGGCAGGCGATAAGGTTGTAATCGACTCTATCGAATACACCACCGAATTTAACTTTAACGGCAGACTTATTGAGGACGGCAAGGTAATCAGAATGACTGTTGACGGCAAATCCTTCCCGATGTTTGAAAAGGATCTGACCAAGGCAGGCTTTGAAATAAGCGGCCTTCCCGCAGGCGTAACCGTTGAAAAGATTGAGCAGTACAATGCAAACACCGTTTACGTTTACCTTTCAGATGCAATTACCGCAGGCACCGAGATCTCGGTTTCTGTTGATGCAGATAACTTTATTCCTTACTTTGCCGAAATGCAGAATAACCTCGACTTCGGTCATCGCACTCCCGAGGCTGAAGCAGAGCTGTTTGGCTACTCCGAGGTACAGACTTATATTAAAAACGGCACCGTAACAGGAAGCTTTAATGTAAAATAAGAGGAAAAAATGGCAATTCTTAAGCTTTATAAAGATAACGCTTCTGAATATTGTTACAGCTTTGAACCGCCGGCAAGCTTTAAAGAGCTTGTCGGCGGTGATATGATTTCAAGCCTTAAAATGCCCTGCGGCGGCAGAGGTGTTTGCGGCAAATGCAGGGTTTTGTTTGAAGGAAACGCATTGCCGCCCGATGAAAGCGAAAAAGCTCTTTTGGGCGCAGAGCTTTCAAGGGGAATAAGGCTCGGTTGCCGTCTTGTTTTAACGGGAGATGCAAAGATAACCCTTTTTTCCGAAAAAAAGAGTGAGGTTTTGGTTGAAAGTGAGGGCGAAATGCCGGCTCTTTCGCTTGCACCCATTTTTGGCGGCGTCGGGGCGGCGGTGGATATTGGCACCACGACGATTGCGGCAAGGCTTTATGATTTAAAGGACGGCTCGCTTCTTGCCTCCTTTGGAGTTTTAAACCCGCAGGGCGTTTTCGGAGCCGACGTAATTTCACGAATTGAAAAAGCCCTTTCGGGTTCGCTTGAAAGCCTACACAGGCTTGTTATCGACGGCATATATTCGGCAGTTTGCGGCTGCTTTGAAAAAGCGGGGCGTGATATTTCGGAGCTTTCACTTATAGTTGCGGCAGGAAACACCGCAATGAGCTATCTTGCGGCAAATAAAAGCCCCGCTTCCATCTCAAGGGCGCCGTTTGAATCGGACTGCCTTTTCGGAGATTATTTTGAAAGCGATTATTTCAAATCGAAATTTGAAAGCGCAAGATTTTATCTGCTTCCATGCATATCGGCATATATCGGCGGTGACGTAACGGCGGCAATGATTGCAACCGATATTGACAACGCCGCTTACCCCAATTTGCTTGTTGACATCGGCACCAACGGTGAAACGGTGGTTTTTGACGGCGAAAGATATTTCGCGGCGTCTGCGGCGGCAGGTCCTGCCTTTGAGGGTGCGGGTCTTTCGTGTGGCGTCAATGCGGTAGAGGGAGCAATTTCGTCGGTTTTTGCGGCAAACGGCAAGCTCTATGCAAAAACGCTCGGAAATGCTGCGGCAATTGGAATTTGCGGCTCGGGCGTTATTGAGCTTCTGGCAGCGCTTATTGAAATAGGCGAAATGGACGAAACGGGCTACCTTGAAAACGACGTTTTAATAGACAACGTAACCTTTACCTCGGCAGACGTGCGCTCCGTTCAGCTCGCAAAGGGAGCAATTTACGGCAGTATTTCGGCAATTTTAAGGGCGTCGGGCCTTTCTTCGGGGGATCTTAAAAGCGCCTTTATTGCAGGCGGCTTCGGAACGAAAATAAGCCTTAAAAAGGCAGAGGAAATTAAAATGCTTCCAAACGGCATTGCGGCAGTAGCACGGGCTGTTGGAAACGCCTCACTCGAGGGTGCCTCGCGGTTTATGCTTTTTGAGGAATACCGTGAAAAAGCGGCAACGCTTTCGAAAAAGGTTAAAACCCTTTCACTTGCCTCCGATCCGATATTCACAGAGGAATATATGAACGGAATGATGTTTTAAAAAATAAATCCGCAGGAATTAACTTCCTGCGGATTTTTAATTTTAAAGGGTTGAGGCAATATCTAAAATAAGATGCTCGGTCTTTTCCCAACCAAGGCAGGGGT
>JAZRNU010000105.1:0-5658 GCA_045648325.1 Eubacteriales bacterium
CCTCCGTGGAATGATAAGTTCGAAGAAAAGTTCTTTGGTAGATACGGCTATTCGCTTATTGAAAATATCCTTCCCCTTTTCAGAAGAAACTCAGATGAAAAGGAATGCAAGATCAGAGTTGATTTTGCAGATTTCTGGTCCGATATCCTTGCAGAAAACTTCTTTGGCAGACTCAAGAAATGGTGTAACGACAACAACTTGCTTTTCATAGGTCACCTTGGCGGCGAGCATGTAACCGACGCATCTGCTGTTTATTCAATGGGAAGCACCTTCAAATGCTTCAGAAACTTTGATATTCCCGGCGTTGACGTAATCTGGCGTCAGCTTTTCCCCGACGGAAACAGGCATATACTTGCTGATTTTGGCAACGGTGTAGCTTACGAATACCCCGACAATATGCCAGATAAGGATCATCATTTCCCGAAATTCGCATCGTCAGTTGCACATCAGGGCAAATTGCCCTATGCCCTTTCCGAATCGTATGCGATTTATGGCAGCGGCATAACCTTCGGTTTAATGAAAAAGCTCGTTGACTATCAGTACGTAAGAGGCATAAATCTCCTTACTATGAGCTGCAGTTTCCTTGACAAAACCGGCATTTCAATGGCAAATGCACGTCCTAACTTCCATTCTGATAATCCCACCTTCAACAAAATGAGATTATTCCAGGAATACACCGCAAGACTTTCTTATTTGTTAAGCCGCGGAAAATCCACCGCCGAAAGCTGTCTTTATATTCCGATAAGAGATATGTGGGCAAAAAATGACGATTATAATAAAATCGTTTCCGAAAACGACGTATTTGCCGAAAAGCTTATAAATAACAGAATTGAATTTGACTTTGTTGATGACATTGCAATAGAAAATGCAGAAATTGCAAACGGTTGTCTCAAAGTCGGTGAAATGCACTATAAGCGCATATACATCACTTACAGCAGTTATATGAGCGAAAAGGCAAAGGCAGTGCTTGCGCAGTTTAAAAATGCAGGCGGCGAAATCATTTACTGCGACCAGAACACAATGCCCGACATTTCACTTGCACCTTGTAAAGTAAATTCACTTAACAATAATATCAAGACTCTTGAGCGTAATGTTGACGGCGCAAAGCTGTTCTTTATCGTTAACGAAGGCGCAAAGGCATACGAAACAATCGAATTCAACACCGATCTTCCCTGCTACGCATTCAGCGCAGAAACCGCAACGTTTTGCAAAATGCCCGTTACCGTAGACGGAAACAAAACCGTGTTAAATCACGAATTTGATAATTGGGAATCTCTTGTTTTGTTGTTTACAAACGATGACGTAGCTTTTACCGATATGCCACAGCTTGAAAATAAGGTTCTTGCGGAGATCAGCGAGTGCACCTTGCAAAAAATTGAAAACTATGTTATAACCGAAAAAGAGATCGTTCATTCCAATCTTTCCGAGGAAGCAATACCTGCTTCGTTCGAGGAATGGCAGAAATATCTCGGTAAGGACTTCTCCGGCACCGCAAAATACAGCTTCAGCTTTAACGCAGACGAAGATGCTGCAAACAAGGCAAAGATTATTGATTTTGTAAATCTTGCAAATCACTGTGTCCTTTATTTAAACGGTGAATATATTTCCGAAAAAGCTTGGTCACCCTTTGTATTTGACATTAAAGGAAAGCTTAAGGTTGGCGAAAACCGTTTTGAAGCCTACGTTACCAACACTCTTGCAAATCAGTACGTTAACACAACTGCGCTTGACGTTTATAACGGCGGCATAGGTCCTTATCACACCATTGCAAAAGAATTTGAAAAGCAGGACACCGCAAGCGGTATTTTCAACAACCCCGTAATCAAATATTAATTTAAGAAGTAAATAATTCTGTGAAAGGAACAGTTTTATGAACACTAAATCCTTTGTTAAATCTTTTATCAAGCCCGACACCTCCTATCACCCCAATCTTATGTGGTTCTGGAACGACAGAATCACAAAGGACGAAATTGAATTTCAGATAAAGGAATTCAAAAAGTCAGATATTTACGAATTTTTCGTTCATCCCTTGTGGGGATACGAAATTGATTATCTTGACGATAACTTTTTCGATCTCATCAAGTTCACCGTTTCGGTAGCAAAAGAAAACGGAATGAAATTCTGGATATATGACGATTACTGTTGGCCTTCAGGCATTGCAGGCGGCAAGCTTCTTATTGAGAAGCCCGAAACAAACGGCGTCATCTTACTTACAAAGCAGATAAAGCTTTATGCCGCAGAGCCTCTTAACACCGATATCTACGGCGGTGAATTCATCAGCGCTCTTGCAGTTCACAAGAACATGTTCGACAAGGCAGAGGACATCACCGACAAGGTTGTTGTTACCAAAACCGAAGCCGGATATCACCTTTACTGCGATATTGATTGCTGCTCTAACGTCACGGTATGGCTTTCATATACCGCACCGAGCATTGGTCTTTGCGCAGGCGGTATGTGGTCTAAATTCTCCGAATATAAGGGCGGCTGGATTGATGCAAACGATGCCGATGCAACAAAAGCATTTATCGACAGTACCTATGAGAAATATAAGGAAGCTATCGGTGACGAATTCGGAAAGACCGTTGTAGGCACTTTCAGCGACGAGGCAAACAACTATTGCTTCTTTGATAATGCCTGGTACACCCAACCTGCAGGCTCCTTCCCCGTTTCCACCTGGCCCTGGAGCAAAAAGTTCCTTGAAGTTTTTGAAGCCGAGCACGGATACGATTTCGCTCCCCATGCATACGCTCTTGGTTTTGACGCAGTAACCCCTGAAATTATTAAAATCAGATATGATTATTGGGATACCATGTCACACCTCTTTGCAGACAATTATCTTAAGCAGATAGTTGATTGGTGCCGTGAAAACAACATTTACTTCACAGGTCATCTTTCGGGTGAAGAGTCTATTATGTGGCACGCATATCAGATGGGTGACAGCTATCTTGCTCTTTCCAAGTTTGATATGCCCGGTATTGATAACCTCTTCTCTAACGGCTACGTTGGCGAGCTTATGATGACTCTTACCGCAAAGCTTGCGGTTACTGCAGCAAAGCTTAACAAGCGCCCCAGAGTAATGTGCGAAACCTTCTCAGGTTCGGGTTGGGATATGAAGCTTCAGCAGATAAGACGTTGCTTACAGCGCCTTATTACCGCAGGCATCAACCTCACACAGTATATGGGCGGTTATTACTCTCTTAACGAGGGCCGTCGACGTTACAACTACTGTTATCCGCCTTCACACAACTACAACAATCCCCTCTTCAAATACTACAATCAGATCAATATTGAAATGGGCCGCTTAAATGCAGTTTCCGCCGCTTCGGTTATTGATTCTAAAATATTCCTCGTTCTCCCTGTAGTCAGCGAGCAGATTGACAGAATGCTTCAGCCCGTGCTCGACCTTGCATGGCATTCAACCGCCAACGCTTTGGTTTACGGCAGATATGAGTACGACGTTGCCTCCGAAAGAGCGCTTGACAATGCAAAAATAAGAAACGGCAAAATGGTAATCAACGGCTTTGAATACGAGCAGATAATCATTTCCGCAATGCATTACACCTCTGATAAGTTTATTAAGCTTATTAAGAAATACATAAAAGCAGGCGGTAGGATATTATTCGTTGACAAGACCGACATTATGGCGGCAGACACCGGAATCGTTTACGATTTTTCTGCAGACATAAACGGCAAGAACGTTACAAAAATCGTTATTGATCCTGCAAAGGCCGATGCTCCCACCGTTTCTGCACAGCTCAAAGAGGTTATCGGAAACATTGAAACCCTTACCGTCGACAGCGACGTTGAAAGAGTATATTACAGCCACCGCGTAAACGGAAAGGACGACGTATTCTTTATCACCAACGACAACGCAGAGCATCTTGAGCTCGACTGTAGCTTCAACGGTGTTAAGAATATCTATATGATGGATTACACCGACGGCTCCGTTTACACAGTTCCCGCAACCGTAAAAGACGGAAAGACCGTATTTACATTTACCTCGCAGTCTTACAGCACCGCAGTAATTCTTGCAACCGATAACGACGTAAAATCCGCCGCACTCCCCGTTGCCACCGATATCGAATTTACCAAAGAGTTTATTCTTGACGACAAATGGAGCTTTAAGACCTCCGAGGATAACTGGGCAATTATGCTTACAAAGATGCTTCCCTCTTCAAAGGAGCTTCTTAAGATAGCAGACACGAAGGAATTTGCAAATGCTTGCGTTAAGGATCTTGAAAACGCAAAGAACATTGCAAACTTTGAAATTCCCGGCGGTTACGGAATCGGTGTTGGCGATGAATACGCCGCATGCGGTCTTTTCACCATCGATTCAATGCCCTCAAGACTCCGCCTTGTTATCGAAACAGAGGACGGTTGTCAGGTTCTTATTAACGGCAACGATATCACTGCAGATCTCAAGAAAATCAAGCTTTGGGGTATAAGAGAAAAAGAAGCTGATATTCTTAAATACGTAAGAAATGGTGTTAACACACTTGTATTCAAGAGCAACGTTCCCGCCTGGAAGGGTCCTCACGTTATGCCTGCATCCTTCTTGCAGGGTGACTTTAAGCTTGGCGATAACACCACTCTTAAAAAGCTTGGCAAAGCTATAGAGCCCGCAATTTGGACAACTCAGGGCTTCAGAAACTACTCCGGTGAGGCAACCTACTCAACAACCTTTGAGATGGACAATCTCCCCTCTGCCGCAATTCTCAATATTCCCACCTCGGATATTGTTCGCGTAATCGTTAACGGCAAGGATCTTGGCAGACATTACGTTGCACCCTACGACATTGATATTACCAAAGCATTGAAGGTTGGCAAGAATAGCCTTAAGCTTGAATTCACAAGCTGCTATAAGAGCTTACAGCAGGAAGAAAACTACGACCTCTATTATCAGGGTTACTTGAAGTATCTCGGCAAAGCGGAAGCAGTTGAGTCCGGTCTTATTGCAGCACCCACAATTAAGATAGCTGAATAATATTAAATTTAAAAAGCCACGGAAAATTTTTCCGTGGCTTTTACATTTTTTACCGCAAATATTACGGCTGATTGCGCTAATACTATCTGCGTAACCGAAAGGAGCTTAACAATGAAATTTCTTAAGTTATTTTCCGTAATTATATGCGGAGTAGTTGCTTCTGCATCGTCTGTAACAGTGTTAAGAGAGCCAATAAAAGACAATTCCGCTGTTACGGCGTATCCCATGCTTGTTGCGGCTGATACAGACACTAACGTAAATAACGTTACAATGCTTTTCAAAGGCAATAAGAGTATTTTGAATTTCGTTGAAAACAAAGAGCAGAAAATGCTTGTTCCTTTAGGTACACCCTTTGGAATCAAGCTCTATACCGAAGGTGTTTTAGTTGTTGGTTTTTCCGACGTTAAAACCAAAAGCGGTAATCTTAATCCATGTTATAATGCAGGCATAAGAAAAGGAGATTCAATTATCTCAATAAACGGAAAAAGTATTTCTTCTAATGAAGATATTTCCGAAATCGTTACCGCTTCAAACGGTGCTTTGCTTGAAATTAAATATAAGCGTTCAGGCGCCGTTTACACGGTATCGGTAAAACCTGCACAACAGGAGGACGGAGCTTGGAAGATCGGCATCTGGATAAGAGACAGTGCCGCAGGAATAGGTACCGTTACCTT
>JAZRNU010000106.1:0-2324 GCA_045648325.1 Eubacteriales bacterium
TCACAGAACGACATGGCTACGATCCGACTTGTTCCTCATAAGACTTGATGATGTCGGCAATTCGCATCTCGTAAGTCTCTTTAAGGGAAACGGTGCTGTTGATTTCGATTTCTTTCTTTTTCTCGTAGCCAATAATCTCGTTCAGATCTCCGCCAAGGGAGATTACTATCTTGGCGATAGTTCCGAAACGTGCATCAGGGGTTTTGCCGTTGCAAATGTTGCTGACGGTAGAAAGCGGAATTCCGCTGACGTTTGATATGTCTTCAAGAGTGAAGCTACCTGCATCTTTGAGAGCATTGATATACTCTCTCACTCTTTCGATTGCGATTTCCATTTTTTATACCTCAATTCTCAAAATATGACAAAGTTTTCGGTTTTTCGTATGATACAGTTTAAAAGTGAATTCCCGATTCCCAAATTTGCTTATTTATTCTTCCTGTGTCGGTTGCTATAATATAATTGCAAGAGAGAAAAAGGGGAATATAAAGATGGACACAAAAAAGATGCTTATCAAGGAAATTACGAGAATGCTTAAGGAGAGCGAGGACTATGAGCTTATACGAATGATATATATGCTGCTATTGAAGAGCCGATAGAACGGCTTGAATTGCGGAGAGCTTATCTGCCGGGAGAGAATTTAGTTTCTCAACAAGGGCGAGGAAGTCTGCATCCGCGCGAAGTCGAAGAATGATGTCGGTTATGGCATCATTCTTTTTATATGAAGGGGAATCATCTTCCCAGCCCATAAGGTATGCAGGGGTGGTGTTAAAGATGCTTGCAAGTTTAGTTATTGTAGCATGCTTGATGTTTTTTATTTCACCGCTTTCATAACGTTGGACCGTTGCTTCTTTGACACCAAGCTTGTCTGCTACTTCGGCAAGGGTGTAGCCGCATTTTAGCCGTTGAGACTTAATTCGATGATAAAGATTAGACACGATAAGCACCTTCGTTTCATTGAGTTTGAGTTGATTATATCACCAGCTTTCGTTAAATGCAATAAAATTTTTGCAAAAAAACAAAAAACTTACGCAAAATGTATTGACAGACAAAAAGTGTGGTGATATAATGACTTACGTGATACGTAAGAAAAAGGAGTGAAAGCATGGATAGATATTTTTGCGACACGGTAGAATTGCGAAAGGCAATGGCGGAAGTCGGGTTAGTGAAAATCAAAGACTTATCCGAGAAATCGGGTGTAAATAGGAATACTTTGGGAAAGATTCTTAATAATGAAGAACTTCCGTCAGCTGCAGTAATGTACAAGCTTGCCCCAGTATTAAAGTTGTCACCTACCAGAGCGGGGGAAATTTTTTTTGCATCAAACTTACGTAATGCGTAAGTTTTGGAAAATAAAAAGGAGGAAAAGAAAATGGGAGAATTTGATTTATTCGGCGAGCAGTTGGAGAAATTCAACGGCCTCCTTGCCGAGAACGGACTTGTAGGCAAGTTTAAGCCTGCGAAGTTTCCGATTGAGGTGGAGATTGAGCGAAGCATCGTTGTCAGAGGACAGACGAGTATGTTTGACGATGATGAAGAAGCGAAGCTTCCGCCGACGAAAATTGTTCTGCAGTTTCCAATAGGAGCAATGACGGTTCAGTTTGTCGGCAAGATTATCCTTGCAGAGAAGACACTTAACAAGATTAAGTCGCAAGCGAAGAAGTTGCACGACTTATACCTGCAAGGGTTCTTCGCAAGCGAGAAGAGTCAGTGCGAAGATTAAGGAGGAAGGTAAGATGTCGCGAGAGCAACCATATTACCGCGAGGTAGTCGCGGACATCAGAGAGCAGACCGGGAAGACGATTCTTGGAGTGAATGATCTGCGGCAGTTTCTCGGATGCGGACACAACAAGGCGGTTACATATTTCGACAAGGGCGAGAAGACGATAACGGTCTATCAGCTCGCGAAGAAGCTGGTGTGAGGGTAAGGAGGTAAATGAGATGACGTTTTGGCAAGGTTTTATAGCGTTAATGCCGTTTGTTGCGGCGGCGGTGTTGTTTTGCGGGGCGGTTTACCCCGCGGTTATGGTCGCGATATATAAGGCGAGCGGGAGCGGATTAAGCATCCGCGAGATTTTGAAGAGGATATAGAGTAAGGAGGAAATAAAAAAATGTTAGGTAAGAAAGTAATAATCAGAGGCGATAGGTCGGGTGTGTTCTTCGGAACACTGGCAGAGAAGGACGGCACAGAGGTAAAACTTACGGGTTGCCGTCGTTTGTGGTATTGGGAGGGTGCAAACTCGATTTCGCAGCTTGCCGCAGAGGGGACGAAACGCCCGGAAGGATGCAAGTTTACAGTGAGTGTTGATGAAATCATCATCACAGAT
>JAZRNU010000107.1:0-17299 GCA_045648325.1 Eubacteriales bacterium
TTTCTCTTAAGTATCAGCTTATCGATATGGAGAACGAGCACGTACTCACAAAGGGTATTTGTGAGAGAATCGGCATGGCGGGCAACATCGTCCACAAGCTTGCCGACGGCACCGTAATCGAAGAGGATTGTCCCTTCCCCACCCACACCGAAGCATTTGAAAAAACCATCTCCATGATCACCGATGAGAAGATCGGCGTTATCAAGGACGTTGCCGAAATCAAGGCAGTAGGTCACAGAATAGTTCAGGGCGCAGAGCTTTATTCCGAGAGCGTTGTTGTAACCGACGAGGTTATCGACAACATCGAAAGAATTGCATACCTTGCACCCCTTCACAACGCAGCTCACGTTCTCGGTCTTCGCGCTTGTAAGAAGGTTTTGGGCGATGCAGTTCCCCAGGTAGTAGTATTCGACACCGCTTTCCATCAGACCATGCCCGCAAAGGCATATATGTTCGGCGTTCCCTACGAGTATTATGAGAAATACCATATCCGCCGCTACGGCTTCCACGGCACTTCTCACAAGTTCGTTGCAAACCGTTGCGCAGAGCTTATGGGCAAGGATATAAAGGATCTTAAGATCGTTACCTGCCATCTCGGAAACGGCGCCTCCATCTGCGCAGTTGACGGCGGTAAGTGCGTTGATACCTCTATGGGTCTTACTCCCTTGGGCGGCATCATCATGGGCACCCGCTCGGGTGATATCGACCCCAGCGTTGCAACCTACATTGCTGAAAAAGAGGGCCTTTCTCCCTCCCAGATGAGCGACTTCCTCAACAAGAAGTGCGGCTATCTCGGTCTTTCGGGCATCTCCTCCGACTCACGCGACCTTGTTGACGCAAGAGCAAAGGGCAACGAGAGAGCAGCGCTTACCCTTGATTGCCAGTATTATCAGATCACCAAATACATCGGCGCTTATGCAGCTGCAATGGGCGGCATCGACGCTATCGTATTCACCGCAGGCATCGGCGAGAACGACACCGAGCTTCGCGTTGCCACTGTTGAGGGTCTTGGCTTCCTCGGCGTAAAGGTCGATAGAGCGATAAACTCCGTTTCCAACAGAAAGGAAGCAGAGATCTCCACTCCCGATTCCAAGGTTAAGGTATTCCTTATTCCCACCAACGAGGAGCTTGCAATCGCAAGAGATACTCTTCGCATCGTTTCCGCTCTTTAATTTAAAAAAGAACCGACAGACCGCCCGTAACCTTTTGTTACGGGCGGTTTTTTGTCACCTTGCACAAATCGACCCCTCGTTTTTTGTGCAAAGTGCCGAAATTTTCGGGTGTTAATAAAAATGAGTTGACGGGTATGGGGTAGCGTGTTATAATGGAAATGGGGAAAGTTTCCTTAAATTCTCGAAAGGGGTGAGTCCAATGGGTTGTTTGGAAACAATAATTAATTCTAAATATTAGGAGGTTTAATATGTTAAAAATCAAAAAGGTTATTTCAACAATCATTGCAATTGGATTGATATTTACAGCATTTTCGTTTTGGAGTGTATTTGCATTAGGAGATATAGAAATCGGAGAAATAAATCCCGACAACAATGCGGAAATAAATGCACAGGTTCAAGGTATTATAAGCGGCGGTATTTATAGAATTAAGCATACCGGGACAAATAATTACCTTACAGTAAATCCGAGCAACAGCGGAAATTACGATGCGAATATGAATAATATATCGGTTTCTGCCGCCACCGGAGGAGCAGAGCAAAATTTTCGTATCGTTTATGAGGATAATATCTACTATATTAAACCAATGGTTTCGAGTAATGGTAATAACCGTGTTGTTGATGTTAATAGCACTAACCTTTCTCAAATTGTTAGCGGAGCAAATGTTCATATTTTTTCGCCCGGTGATATAAATTCAAGTCAGTGGAAAATTGAATATTTATCTGTTGTCAATGCCTATGTTTTTAAAATCAATTGTAAGCCTGAGCTTGCAATGGTTGTAAACGGAAGCAACGTTGAGTTGGGAGGTTATCACGGCGGATTAAATCAGCTGTGGCAATTTGAACTCGTTTCCAATGCAGAGATTACAGGCATTGGGGATAACGGCTTTTTAAAAATCGGTCAAGTCAAAACGCTTTCGTTAAAAATCAACGGTGAAACTGTTACAAATTATACTTTAACTTCATCTGACACCGAAATTGTAAACATTAATTCAAAAATGATAATCGGAAGAGCAGCTGGAGTGGCAGTAATTACTGCAAAATCAGGAAATACTGTTTTGGCAGAGATTACAGTAAGAGTTGGTTACCTGACTCCGGGCGAATATTATTTAAGAAACGTTGAAAGAAATAAATATGCACAAATAGAGGGTAAATCAAATGCAGACGGGGCACTTTTGGAAATTTGGGGTTTTGTAGATACGAATTACCAGAAATTTTCGTTTGAAATACAAAACGATGCATATTACCTAATAAAGAGCGTTGACAGCGGCAAATATTTAAAGGTAGAAAATAATTCACACAATAATAACGTAGATATTAAACAATATTCCTTATCCTCATACAGCAATGCAGATGACGGTTTTAAATGGAGAATAGAAGAAACTACGGATAAGGCAGTTAAAATCATTCCAAAAACCGGAGAAAGTAACAATAGGGTTATGGCTTCTGCTTCAGGCAGTTCCAACGGAACCAACGTTCAACAGCGGGATTTTGCGGGATATTTAAGGAATGACGAGTGGTATATTGTTGAGCCATCGGAAATTGTTCAATTAATACGCCAAGAGCAAGATCAATGGTGCTGGGTTGCCAGTGCAGAAATGGCTAGCAGAAAATATCAGATTTCTAGTATAAGCCAATCTTCAGCCGCGGTTTATATCAAACTTAATCAAGTAGTTGCTACACCTACTACCGATCAAATTTCTTCCGCAAATATTGGTGGTTCAATTATTGATACGGAGGAAGTATTGGAATATTTTTTGGCAGCAGATCCCTCTTTTTGTTATAGTGCACAACGAGTGTATTCTGAATTAACTCTACGTTCTTTGTTGGATGACGAAATTCCTGTTATTATCACTAGAGGATGGTATGATTCAAATGGAAATCGTAATGGAGGGCACGCTACGATAATATACGATTACTATTTGGATCCGACTTCGAATGTTTATATGTACTATATTTTCGATCCTTGGATGACAAGTAGTGGGTTGGAAATACGATCATATTCTTCTATTTGCAACGGTCTTAGCCCGGTAACAAACTATGATGTAGTTGATAACGGAAAATGGGAAGGAATAATTACTTTTTGTAAAGGCGATTATTTATTGGATTAAGGAGGTAATAAAAGTGAAGAAATTTTTTATATTAATATCAGCGTTTATTTTAATTTTTTGTATGTCATTATTTGCTTCAGCTGCAAATATGTCAATTTCCGGTATTGAAGGGTTGACGTCAAGAACTACCGCAGACCGCGATAAATTATTGAATACGGAGAGTTTTTCGGAATCTCTTAAAGACTTTTCGGTTGAAAACAAAGCCGTTATCACGATCTACGAATCCGGTGAAATATTTAATCTTCTTCAGCGCTCAGCCGCAAATGTTTTGGTTAAAAGCTCTGAGGATAAAGTTTACCCTATTCGCTACGCAATATTGGAAGAACAAAACATTTCTTTTTTGAAATTCAATAGAATGTCTAATGAAATTACAACAGATACCGCGATATCTGAAAACAGTCCCTTTTTGAGAGATATTTTAAAAAACGGAAGCAATCAGACTTTTTCGGGAAAAGCGGTTAACGTAACTGATATTTTTGTTATTTATTCAAAGGCTAATACCGGTGGCGTAGCAGTCTATTATATAACAAACAATGGGGCATACATCAGATTTTATGATAGTCTAAACAACACAGATTATTGTGAATATACAGAAGCAGAATTGATCAAATATGCGAAAAAATACTACGATTATATAACCTCGTATGAATTTAACCACGACGAAGACGGAAATCTACTTTACGGTGGAGGAAAAAATTTTAACGACTATGTAGCCGATCTGCCTTCGGATAATATTTTTGTAATCATTTCCGCCTGTGTGCTCGGAGTAATAGTGTTAATTGTTTTCGGATTTATTATCGGAAAGAAATTTTTAAATAAATCAAAATGTTAAAGCACCATCAAAAATCTCACTCAATCGAGTGAGATTTTCGTTTTATTACGGTGATTGTCAAAAAATCTCGCTTCAAGTGTAAATTTATAAATATTTATCTTTACTTAAAAAGCAATAAATGATATAATATTATAGAATAACTATAATCGGTGAGGTGTGCTTTGTTGAACAGGGAAGAGGCAACGGCACTTTTGTCAGAGTCAAACGCAAAAAAGAATAAAAGCTACGCCGTTTTGACCTTCGGCTGTCAGCAAAACGAGCACGACAGCGAGATAATCTCGGGTGTTTTGGAGGAGTGCGGCTTTTTGCCCTCCGATATAAACGATGCCGACGTTATCATCTTCAACACCTGCGCCGTGAGAGAAACGGCTGAGGAAAAGGTTATTGGCAAAATAGGCGCCTTAAAGGCTTTGAAATATAAGAAAAAGGACCTCGTTATCGGCATCGGCGGCTGTATGACGGCTATTGAAAAAACCGCCGATTACATCTTTAAAACCTTTCCGTTTGTTTCGTTTGTTTTCGGAACAAATGCAATTTCCTCTCTTCCCGAGCTTGTTTTAAAGGCAACAAACGGCAAGAGAACAAAAGGAGTGGAGGGCGATGCCGTTATCTCCGAGGAGCTTCCCGCAATAAGAAGGGAAAGCTACCGCGCCGATATTTCGGTTATGTACGGCTGTAATAATTTCTGCTCTTACTGCATTGTCCCCTACACCCGCGGCAGAGAAAAAAGCCGCGAGCCCGAAATGATAATTGCAGAGGTGAAAAAGGCAGTAGAGGGCGGCGCCAAAGAAATAATGCTTCTTGGTCAAAACGTAAACAGCTACGGCAAGGGGCTTGAAACCGAAATTACCTTCGCTAAGCTTCTTGATAAAATTGCTTCGCTTCCCGGCGATTTCCGCATTCGCTTTATGACAAGCCACCCCAAGGACGCCACCGACGAGCTTCTTTTGGTAATGGCACGTCACGAAAAAATATGCAAGCATCTTCATCTTCCCGTTCAGTGCGGAAGCGACAGAGTGCTTTGTGATATGAACCGCCGCTACGACGTTTCAAAATACCTTTCAATAATCAAAAGGGCAAGGGAGCTTATGCCCGATCTTACCGTTACAAGCGATATAATCGTGGGCTTTCCCACCGAAACCAAGGAGGATTTTGAGGGCACTCTTTCCCTTTGCCGCGAGGTCGAATACGATTCACTTTTTACCTTCATCTATTCAAGGCGAAGCGGCACGAAGGCAGCGGAAATGACTCCCGTTTCAACCGATGAGGAAATACACAGCCGCTTTAACAGCCTGCTTTCACTTCAGAACGAAATTTCAAAAAAGAAAAACGATATGCGCGTTGGAAAAACTCTCAAGGTGCTCGTTACGGGTGTAAGCGAAAACAATCCCGAAATGCTTGCGGCACGCACCGAGGGAAACCGGATAGTCCACTTCAGGGGCGATGCAGCTTTAACGGGAAGCTTTGCTTACGTTAAGATAACCGACGCAAAAACGTGGTCGCTCTTTGGAGAACAAACGAAATAAAAAGGATAAGGAAGATAGAAAATGGCACTTTCACCCATGATGGAGCAATATCTTTCAATTAAAGAGGATAATAAAGATTGCCTTCTTTTTTACAGAGTAGGCGACTTTTACGAAATGTTTTTTGAAGATGCAAAAACCGCCTCCAAGGAGCTTGAGCTTGTGCTTACGGGCAAGGATTGCGGTCTTGCGGAGCGCGCACCGATGTGCGGCGTGCCTCACCATTCCTGCGATGCCTATATTGCAAGGCTCATTGAAAAGGGCTACAAGGTTGCAATCTGCGAGCAGGTTGAGGACCCCAAGCTCGCAAAGGGCATTGTCAAGCGCGATATAGTGCGAATCGTAACCCCCGGCACGGTTGTTGACGAAAACTTTTTAAACGGTGCCGAAAACAACTTTATCGGCGCAGTTTATTACGATGGCAAGGACGAAGCGGGCGCGGCGTTTGCCGATATTTCAACGGGCGAGGTTTATTGCCTTGAAATGACTGAATCTCCCTTGGAAACGATTTTGAACGAGGTTGGAAAATTTTGCCCCAAGGAGCTTTTGATATCCGAAAATCTGCTTGGATACAAAAAAGTGGCGTCGTTTTTGAAAAATCAGATAACCGAAAGCCTTACCCCATTGAGAACCGACGTTTTTGAAAATCCCAACACGGTAAAGCTCGTTTCGCTTCAGTTTAAGGATAGCATTTCGCAAACCGTTATTGAAACCAAGGAGCTTGCAATAAAGGCGCTTGGAGTAATGCTTTCTTACCTTGCAAGAACTCAGAAGGTATCTCTTTCGCAGATGAATAAGCTCACCGTTTACGGCACCTCCGAATATCTTTCAATGGATATTTTCACAAGAAGAAGCTTAGAGCTTACCGAAACGATGAGAAGCAAGGAGAAAAAAGGCTCGCTTCTTTGGGTAATAGACAACACCAAAACCGCAATGGGCGGCAGAATGCTCCGCCAGACTCTCGAGCGTCCGCTTATTGACTGCAACCGCATAAACAAAAGGCTCGATGCCGTTTCGGAGCTTTTGGCAGAAACCGAAAAACGAATTGCCCTTTTTGAAAATCTCGGCAACGTTTACGATATTGAAAGAATACTTACAAAAACCGTTTACGGCACCGTTAACCCCCGCGATATGCGTTCGGTTTGCACCACCTTTAAAGCGGCGGCAGCGGTAAAGGAACTTCTTGCTCCCTTCAAATCGGCGCTTTTGAGGGAAACGGAGGCAAGAATAAATCCCGAGCGTACCCTTATTGAGAAGATAAACGCCACCGTAAAGGAGGATCCGCCGTTTGTTATGCAGGATGGTGGATATATAAACGACGGCGTTGACACCGAGCTTGACAACTGCAGAAGACTTCTTGGCGGAAGCGAAAACATATTAAAGCAAATTGAAGAAAGCGAAAAGGAAAAGACCGGCATAAAGGTAAAGGTTGGCTACAACCGCGTTTTCGGCTATTACATAGAGGTAACCAATTCCTTCCTTTCAAAGGTTCCGCCGCACTACATAAGAAAGCAGACGTTAACGGGCGCAGAGCGCTTTATAACCGAGGAGCTTAAGGAGCTTGAAAAGCAGATACTTACCGCAAAGGAACGTATCGTGGCAATAGAGTCCAAAATCTTCAAGGAGCTTCGCGACGAGCTTGTAACCAAAATCTCCTCAATGCAGCAGACCTCAATGGCAATTGCCGAGCTTGATATGCTCGTTTCGTTTACCGAGGCTGCAAGAAAGAATAACTACGTAAAGCCGATAGTTGACAACTCGGGAATTATAGATATAAAGGACGGACGTCACCCCGTTGTTGAAAAGGTGCTTTCCGATTCGGTTTTCGTTCCGAACGACACCTATCTTGACAACGATGAAAACCGTTTTTCACTTATAACAGGCCCCAATATGGCAGGTAAATCAACCTATATGCGACAGACGGCAATAATAACCCTTATGGCACAGATAGGCTCGTTTGTTCCCGCATCAAGCGCAAAAATAGGAATAGTTGATAAAATATTTACCCGCGTGGGTGCCGCCGACGACCTTGCAACGGGTCAGTCAACCTTTATGGTTGAGATGAACGAGGTTGCCTCTATTCTTAAAAACGCAACTCCGCAGAGTTTGCTTATCTTCGACGAAATAGGCAGAGGCACCTCTACCTTTGACGGAATGAGCATTGCAAAGGCGGTTTCCGAATACGTTGCCGATAAGAAAAAGCTCGGTGCAAAAACGCTTTTTGCAACTCACTATCACGAGCTTCAGCTTCTTGACGTTTACCCCGGAATTAACAACTACTCGGTAGCCGTTAAAAAACGCGGCGATGAAATTACCTTCCTTCGCAAGATAGTAAAGGGCGGTGCCGACGAAAGCTTCGGTATTGAGGTTGCAAAGCTTGCGGGCATTCCCAAGGAGGTTATTTCAAGAGCAAAAGAGGTGCTTTCAGAGCTTGAAGAGGGCGAAAACGCACCCGCTCCCAAAAGAAGCAACGTTTTAAAGGAAGAGCCTGCGCAGTTTAGCTTTGAAAGCCTCCGTGAAAACGAGGTTATCGAAAAGCTTAAGGCAGCCGATCTTAACGTGCTTACCCCCATTGAATGTATGAACCTTCTCTTTGAGCTTAAAAAGGAGCTTCAGAAATAAAAAAAGAGGTCGTTTAAAATGAGTATTATCAAACTGCTCGATAACGAATCCGCCGTTAAAATCGCGGCGGGCGAGGTGGTTGAAAACGCCGCCTCGGTAATAAAGGAGCTTATTGAAAATTCAATAGACGCGGGCTCAAAGCATATAACCGTTGAAATCAAAAGCGGCGGAAAAAGCTATATCCGTGTTACCGATGACGGTATAGGTATGAGCTTTGACGATGCCAAAACGGCATTTTTACGCCACGCCACCTCGAAAATACGTTCAATCGACGATCTTTCCACACTCTCCACAATGGGCTTCAGAGGAGAGGCGCTTGCAGCACTTGCCGCCGTGGCTAAAGTCACCCTTTACACCAAAAGAGCAGAGGATGAGCTTGGCACCGAGGTCGTTATTGAGGGCGGAAACGTTTTAAAGCACGAGGAATCGGGCCTTAAAAACGGCACCACTATAATAGTTAAGGACCTTTTTTATAACACCCCGGCAAGACTTAAATTTTTAAAGCGCGATTCAACCGAATCACTTTACGTTTCGCAGATAACCGAGCGCGAGGCTCTTGCCCGTCCCGATATATCATTTACCTTTATAAAGGACGGCGCCGAAAGCTTCTTTACCGACGGAAGCGGCAAGCTTTTATCGGCAATAACCTCAATTTACGGCACCGTTGCCGCATCACCGCTTGTTCCCGTAAAGGCAGATATCGGCGGCGTTTGCGTTTCGGGCTACGTTTGCAAGAGCGAGGCGGCAAAAGCAACGCGTGACCTTCAGATTTTCTACGTAAACGGCAGATATATAAAAAACAAAACCCTCACGGCGGCGCTTGAGGCGGCTTATGCAAACGAGCTTATGGTAAAGCGCTTTCCCGTTTGCTTTTTGAATTTGAAAATTTCCCCCTCGGAAATAGATATAAACGTTTCTCCCTCGAAAACCGAAATAAAGTTTTCGCAAAGCGTTTCGGTGTTTGACGCAATTTATTTCGCGGTAAAGGAAGCCCTTGCAAAAGATTCGGGCAGAGCCGAAATTGAATTTCCCAAGCAAAAGGAAGAGAAAAACGAGTTTGAAGCGCTTATAAATTCCGTTTCCTCATTTGTAGAAAAAAAACCCGAAGCTCCAAGCGGCTGGGTGATTGAGAAAAAGGAAGAAGCGCCGAAAAAAGAAGAACCCCAAATAAAATCCTCGCACACTGCTTTAAGAGAAACGGCGGGCAACCAAATAGCCGAGTTTCTTTTAGCAAGAGAGGATTTTGAAAATAAAGAGGAAAAGCCCGCGGCAGAGGAAAAGCCCGTTTCAAAGGAGCTTCCGCCCGAGTTTAGCTTTAAGGCGCCCGTTTCGGTGGCGGTAACCGAGGAAATTACTCCCATTGAAAGCGACTATTTCATAAAGGGCGAAATATGGAAAAGCTATATTCTGGTTGAAAAAGGCGATGAGCTTATTATGATAGATAAGCACGCCGCCCACGAGAGAATTCTTTTTGAAAAGATAAAGAAGGACCAGAAAAGCCTTTCGGAGCAGTATCTTTTGGTGCCCGAAAAAATTTCACTTTCACCCGAAAGAGCAGATGCGCTTGAGGGCTACGGCTCCCGCCTTTCGGATTTTGGCTTTGATGCAAGGCTTGAAAACGGCGTTGCAGTTATAAAGGCGGTGCCCTCTGTAATTATGGCAGACGACGTTGAGCCCATGCTTCTTGAGGTGCTTGACCTTCTTGCAAGCCGCTTTGATTCGGATATTTCGGTAACCGATAAGATTTACCACAAAATTGCTTGCCGCGCCGCAGTAAAGGCGGGAATGACGGCAAGCGCAGAGGATATGAAAAGCCTTGTGAAATCGGTTATGTCAATGCCCGATATAAAACACTGCCCCCACGGCAGACCGATAGCCGTTTTTATCAAAAAAAGCTACGTTGACGGCAAATTCGGAAGATAATTTACAAAAAACGCTTGATTTTTCCGTTGCGGAGGGATATGCTTGAATAATAAGGTTTTAATAATATGCGGTCCCACCGCCTCGGGAAAAACCGATATAGCGGTAAGGGTTGCAAAAGAAATAGGCGGCGAGGTAATTTCAGCCGACTCGATGCAGCTTTATAAAAAGATGGATATAGGCACCGCAAAGCCCACAGAGGAAGAAAAAAGGGGCGTGCCTCATTATATGATCGACACGGTTGAGGTAACCGAAAATTACAGCGCCGCCGACTATAAAGATGAGTGCTACCGTCTTTGCAGAGATATTCTTTCCCGCGGGAAAACTCCTATAATCGCGGGCGGCACGGGTCAATATATTTCGGCTGTGGTTGAAAACCTCACCTATGGAGATATCCCGCACGACGATATTCTTCGCGCCGAACTTAATAAAGAGGCTTTGGAAAAGGGCGGAGAATATATGAAAGCGGCTTTGGCGGAATTTGACCCCGACTCCGCAAACAGACTCCACGAAAACGATCTGAGAAGAATAGTCCGTGCAATAGAAATTTACAGGCTCACGGGAATAACCCAAACGGAATTCAACAGGCGCTCAAAGGAAAATCCGCCGCCCTTTGAATTTGCGGTTGCGGGCCTTAAATATGAGGATCGCGCCATTCTTTACGGTAGAATAGATAAGCGCGTAGATATTATGATGGAAAACGGTCTTTTGGAGGAGGCAAAGGAGATTTATTCTCTGTCGCCCTCAAAAACCGCCGCGCAGGCAATAGGATATAAGGAAATTTTTGAATATTTCGAGGGCAAATGCACCCTTTTGGAAGCGGTTGAAAAAATTAAGCAGGAATCCCGCCGCTATGCAAAGCGTCAGCTTACATGGTTTAATCACATGGAGGTAAACTGGTTTTACCCCGATAAGCAGAGCGTAAGCGATATAACCCTTGAAATTTGCAAGTTACTGGAAAGTCAGGATAAGAATGTTTAAAAAGAAATGGTTTCGGTTTTCAATAATGGTTGCCGTGATATGCGCCGCAGTTTTTCTTTTGATGAACGGCGCAGGCTTCCTGTCTGACAAAATCGTTACCGTAAGACCCGAAAGGCTCATTTCAGCCGAGTATCTGTCTAAAACAGGCTACTTCTTAAAAGAGGAAAAGACGTTAACGCAGGGAAGCGGCTACACCGTAAGCAACGAGGTGGCAGAAGGCGAAAAGGTAAGAACCGATACGGTTGTTGCCAAGCTTTACGAAAAGGGCGCCGACCTTTCTCTCGTTACAAAGCTTTCACAGCTTTCTTCACGAATTGAGTCGCTTGAGCGCATAAACAGCGGCGACCTTTCTTATAAGCAGGACGCACTTTTGCTTGAGGCAGAAATCGACGCGCTTATTACCGAAATGACTGAAATGACCCAAAACGGTGATTTCTTAACCCTTTTTGATAAAACCGACCTTCTCGTTCACTATTTCAATATCAAGCAGATTTTGCTTAACGAGGTTGATAACTTCAACGAAAAGATAGCCTCACTCAAAGAGGAATTAAACGAGATAAAGAAAATTTGTCCGGTGGCGAAAAAATCGGTAAAGGCAGAGGCAATAGGCTACTTTACCTACGCATTCGACGGCTATGAGGGTCTTTTTACTCTTGAAAAAATAACCTCTCTTTCGGTTGCCGATGCTCTTTTGTATCTCACAGAAACAACTCCCGCAAGCTGCCCCGATGGGTATATCGGCAAAACCGTTACCGATTTCGTGTGGAGAGTTGCCGTTCCGATGACCGCTTCAGAGGCGTCGTCCTACAGGGTGGGTAACACGGTAAAGCTCGTTTTCCCCGAAGTAAACAACGAGCAATATACCGCCACGGTTTTGTATTCGCAAAGCTTTAAGGGCGAAGCAATAGTAATTTTTGAAGGAAACTTCGGCACCGAGGTTTTTGCAAAGGAAAGAATAACCAAGGTAAATATATTAAAATCCTCAACGAGCGTGCTTGCGGTGCCGGCATCGTCGCTTTTGCAAAACGAGGAGGACGTTACCGGCGTTTATGTGCTTATAGGTCAGCAGGTTGTATTCAAACCGGTAAACTTTGTGAAATACGAGGGCGAGCTTGCCTACGTAACTCCGATATCCGGCTCATCTACGGCCCTTTCGGAATACGACGAGGTAATTTACAGCGGCAAAAATCTTTTTGACGGAAAGATAATTTAGGTGATAAAATGGGAAATATTAAAGAAAACCTTGAAAAAATAAAGGCGCGAATTGCAGAGGCGGCAAAAAGAGCGGGAAGAAACGCAGAGGATATTACCCTTGTTGCCGTGAGCAAAACGATGCCCGTTGAAGATGTGGCAGAGGCTTTTTCCGCAGGTCAGACGGTGTTTGGCGAAAACCGCGTTCAGGAGCTTAGGGAAAAATACGATTACTTTGAGGGTAAGGCGGATTTTCATCAGATAGGCACGCTTCAGACCAACAAGGTAAAATATCTTATCGGCAGAGCCTCGCTTATCGAATCGGTTGACAGCAAGGAGCTTATTTCCGAAATATCCCGTCTTGCAATCAAAAAAGGTGTAACGCAGGATATTTTGATTCAGGTAAATATCGGCCTTGAGCCGCAAAAATCGGGCGTGATACCCTCTGAATTGAACGAAATTCTTGAATTTGCCTCGAAAACGCAGGGAATAAGAGTTCTGGGACTTATGGCAATACCGCCCAGAGTTGAAAAACCCGACGATGCAAGACCTTATTTTAAAAAAATGTACAATTTGTTTATTGACATCGGTGCCAAAAATATGGATAATATATATATGAGGGTTTTATCGATGGGAATGACGGGTGATTTTGAGGTTGCCATCGAGGAAGGCTCAACCGCCGTAAGAGTAGGCACGGCAATATTCGGAAAAAGAGATTATATGATATAAAAATCGCAAAATGCGAGGAATGGAGTAAAGCTATGGGAATAGGAGACTTTTTTAAGAAGAATCTCGGCCTTCAGAATGAAGAGGATTACGAGGAAGAATTCGAAGAAACCGCAGAAAACGAGCAGGACGATTTCTTTGAAAGTGAGCCCGAGGAAAAGGAAGATCGCGAGGAAAAGGCGTTTCCCTTCAAAAAAGCGGCAAAAAGAAGCAGTTATAATGATTCAATTACTTTAGGAGGCAGCGGAAAAATGGAATTCGTTGTAGTAAAACCCAAGGATTTCGGTGACGAGTGCACCGGTATAGCAGAACACATGCTTGATAAAAAGACGGTAGTTTTAAATCTTGAAACTACCTCAAAGGAGTCTTCAAGAAGAATTATCGACTTCGTTTCGGGTGTAGCCTTTGCAACAAAGGCAAAGATCAAAAAGGTAGCAACCTGCACCTACGTTATAGTTCCCGATAATTCCGATTTCACGGGTGAAGAGGTTTACGAAAACGAGGCACCCCAAGAGGATTCAACCGGCTTTTCATTTTAACGGAGGCGTTAAGGCTTGATAATCGCGTTAATCTACACCGTTAAAATTTTATCGGAAATATTTTTCTATTTAATGCTTGCACGTTGTATTCTTTCGTGGATACCGCAGCTTTTCTATTCGAAAATCGGCATGGTAATTCAGGCAATTACAAACCCCGTGCTGACACCCTGCAAAAAGCTGCTTGGCAAGATTGAATTTTTGAGAAATTTACCAATCGATCTTTCACCCATTTTGGCAATTCTGGCAGTGGGAATTATCGAAAAGATAATCGTGGCACTTCTTGTTACGATCGTTACCTTTTGATTATGGAAGACGAAAAGCTTTTTTACGCAAGAGTTTCCGATCTCGTTTCAGCCGCAAAAAGCGGCAAGACGAGATTTTCGGCGTTTATGTCGGAAACGGAGGCAGAGCTTGCCGCCGCGGTATTTGAAAGAGAGAAAACGGAGTTTTCCTTTTTCGGGGGAAACGAAAAGACAAAACGAAAAATCGCAGGAGTTTCACCCCGCGAAATACAAGAAAGCGCCTTTCCCATTGCGGTAATCGAGGCAAAGGGGCAGGGAGTGGAAACACTTACTCACCGCGATTTTCTCGGTGCTTTAATGGCGCTTGGCCTTACCCGCGAATCGGTGGGCGATATAATAATCGATAAATCGTCGCTTTGTGCCTATTTGTTTGTAACGGAAAACGCAAAAAAGCTCATACTTTCCGATTTGAAATCGGCAGGCAGAGTTTACCTTACCCTTAAAGAGGTTTATGGAAATAAAATCGTTTTGCCCGACGATGAGTATGAGGATATAACCTTATCCACCGCATCGTACAGGCTCGATGCAGTCATTTCCGCACTCGTTAATTTAAGCCGCGAAAAGGCCGCCGCACTTATTGATTCAAAGGCGGTTGTGCATAACGGCGCACAGGCACTGAAGCACGAAAAGGAAGTTAAAGAGGGCGACAGCCTTTCTGTAAAGGGATACGGAAAATTTAAGGTTGATTTTGCCGCACCTAAAGGTAAAAAAGGCAGAATATGCTATCTTATTAAAAAATACAAATGATATTTTGGAGGATAAAAAATGTTCACACCCGCAGATCTTGAGGAAATAAGCTTTGAAAGAGCCGTTATGGGCGGCTATAAACTTAATGAGGTTGAGGATTTTGTAAATAAAATATCCTCCGAGTACGTTTCCCTTTATAAGGAAAACGAGGAGCTTAAGAAAAAGCTCAAAATCGTAGTTGATAAAATTGAAAGCTACCGAACCAAGGAGTCGCTTATTTCCGAGGCACTTCTTTCTGCGCAGAGCGAAAAGAATGCGGCTGCAATAGAGGCGGCAAGAGTTGTTGACGAGGCAAAGGCAGAGGCAGAAAGAATAGTTGCCGAAAGCGTTGTTGAGGCTGAAAAGCAGCAGCTTCTTGCAAGAGAAAACGCCGACAGAGAGATTGCGGCAATCAGAGCAGAGGTAGAGGGCGAGCAGAAGCATCTTGAGGCTGTTAAAACAGAGGTTTCCGATTTCAAACAGAGAATTCAGGAGCTTTATAAGAGCCACCTTACCAATATTCTTGCCATTCCGAGCTATGAAAAGCCCGAGGTGAAGGAAGAAGCCGCACCCGAGGAGCAGGCTCCGCAGGCAGCGCCCGAGGAAGCAGAGGCAGAGGAATCTGAGCAGATGTCGGTTTCCGAGTTTGTTTCCGAGGCTCCCGCAGCGGAGGAGGCCCCCACCAAAATTAACGATGGATTTGAAAAGGACGATTACTTTTACGAATCTTACCTTGAAAAAAGCGCGGTAAGAGCTGCAAAGGCAGAGGTGGCACCCCTTATTGACCCTATCACGGAGGAAAACGATTTTATGCCCGCTTCCGCAAAGAAGCAAAAGAGCGGTCTTTCCGACGTTTTTGATTTTGACGATAACGACGATAGCCCTATGTCCTTCGTTATAAAAAATAAAAAGAAATGAGCTTAAAATGAAGCCTTCGGTTATTTTTAAAAGACTTTTACCCGTTTTCATTGGCACCGTTTCAGTTGCGGCTGTTTCGGAGGTTATCCGTTATTTCATTGAAAAGCATCTGGAGCCAATCGGAAACGCTCCCGTTTTAGACGGTCTTTTTCAGTTAAACTACCACATCAACACGGGCGCTTCGTTTGGTATCTTTTCGGAGCATACGGGCGCGCTCTCGGTTTTCACCGCCCTTTTAATAGCGTTTCTCTATATTCTTTCGGCTGTTGGCTTTTTTGAAACCAAGGCGCAGAGAATTATTGTGGGACTTATCGCGGGCGGCGGTATGGCAAACCTTATCGAGCGCATTCTCTACGGCTACGTAGTTGACTATTTTGAATTTTTGTTTATAGATTTTGCCATCTTCAATTTTGCCGATTGCTTTGTAACGGTTGGCTCGGTGGCGCTTATGATATGGATATTTTTCATAGATAAAACCATTTTTAAAGACGAGAAAAAATAAAAAAATGCCGGCGAAAAACCGGCATTGATTTTTAAGGGGTGATTTGATGGATTGCATATTTACCGTGGCAGAGGTAAACGGCGAAAGAGCCGATAAATATCTCGTTTCGGTCTTTCCCGAGCTCTCAAGAAGCTTTATTCAGGGCTGCTTTGAGGAGGGAAAGGTTTTAATAAACGGAAACGAGGCAAAGAAAAAGCAACCCGTTTACGAGGGCGACGAAATCTCCTTTACCTACCCCGAATTAAAGGCTGCGGCGGCAGAGCCTGAAAATATCCCAATCGAAATAGTTTATGAGGACGACGATCTTTTGGTTGTAAACAAGCCAAAGGGAATGGTTGTTCACCCCGCACCCGGCAACAGAAGCGGCACTCTTGTAAACGCCCTTTTATACCATTGCGGCGAAAGACTTTCGGGCATAAACGGAGTGCTTCGCCCCGGCATCGTTCACCGAATAGATAAAGACACAAGCGGTCTTTTAATAGTTGCAAAAACCGATTTCGCTCATCACGGCCTTGCCGCGCAGATTAAGGATCACAGCTTCGACAGAGAATACGAGGCAATAACGGTGGGAGTGATAAACGACGAAAGTTTTTCCGTAAACAAGCCTATTGGCAGAGATGCAAAAGACCGCAAAAAAATGGCAATAACCGATAAAAACTCAAAGGAGGCGCGCACCGACGTAACCGTTTTGCGCCGCTTTGAAAAGCACACCCACGTCGCTTGCAAGCTTTATACAGGCAGAACGCATCAGATAAGAGTGCACCTTGCATCGCTTAACCGTCCGCTTGTTGGAGATACCGTTTACGGCGGCAAATTATCGGAGTATAAAGGGATAACCGGCCAGTGTCTTCACGCAAAGAGCATAGGCTTTATTCACCCCCGAAGCGGAGAATATTTATTTTTTGACTCGGAGCTTCCGGAATATTTCAAAAACATATTGACAAAGCTCGAAAAAGGTGTATAATATTTATCGGTAATTAAATACAGTTGGCAGGGGAGCTCTTACGGGCTGAGATTGAGGAAAACCTCTAAACCCTTTAACCTGATACGGATAATGCCGTCGTAGGAAGCTTAGAGTAAAAATGCTTTTGCAGTCGGTTTAGCCGACTGCATTTTTTTATACGTTTTTTTATTAAGGAGTTGTTTTTAATGAACAACAAAAAACTCATTTTTCTTGCAGAGGCCGCAATAATGATAGCGGCATCAACGGTTTTAAGCCTCTTTAAGCTTTGGGAGG
>JAZRNU010000108.1:0-1642 GCA_045648325.1 Eubacteriales bacterium
TAATGAAATCTCTTTATGATGAATACTTAGCTGAATATTTTGTACTAAATACGATTACAAATTTGTGACCTAAATTCGTGTAATTTACTATTCGCCAACTTTTGAGTAAAATTTTAGAGAATTTAAAACAAGAAAATGGCAGAAAATAATCAAAAAAGAGAGGAGTGAGAACATGCCGGACAAGTTTATTTTACATTCAAATTATAGTCCTACCGGCGATCAGCCCGAGGCTATTGCTTCATTGGTTGACGGTATCAATAAGGGCTTAAAGCATCAGACGTTGCTTGGCATTACAGGCTCCGGCAAAACCTTTACAATGGCAAAGGTTATCGAGCAAATAAACCGCCCCACGTTGGTTCTTGCGCATAATAAAATACTTGCCGCACAGCTTTGTTCAGAATTTCGCGAGTTTTTCCCCGATGCTGCTGTTGAATACTTTGTTTCATATTACGATTATTATCAGCCCGAATCGTATATCCCCTCAACAGACGTTTATATTGAAAAGGATTCCGCTATAAACGATGAAATCGAAAAGCTCAGGCATTCGGCAACAAGCTCCCTTTTTGAGCGGAGGGACGTTATTATCGTTTCATCGGTTTCTTGCATTTACAGCCTCGGTGACCCCTCGGAATACCTCGAAATGACTGTTTCTATCCGTAAAGGTATGACGCTTGACAGAGATGAGCTTATAAGAAAACTCATTTCAATTCAATACGAAAGAAACGAATTTGATTTTTCAAGAAACAAATTCCGCGTCAAAGGCGATACTGTTGAGATTTTCCCCTCTTATTCCGGTGATACAGCAATAAGAGTTGAATTTTTCGGCGATGAGGTAGAAAGAATAACCGAAATAGTCTATTTAACGGGCGAGGTTACCGCATTTTTAAACCACGTTGCAATTTACCCGGCATCGCATTACGTTATTGCACGTGATAAGCTTACCCGTTCCCTCGCAGAGATCGAAAGAGAAACTGAGGAAAGAGTAAAATATTTTGAGGCAAACGGCAAGCTTATTGAAGCGCAAAGAATAAAGGAACGAAGCTACTACGATATGGAGATGCTTCGCGAAACGGGCTTTTGCAAAGGAATTGAAAACTATTCGGGCATTTTAAGCGGCAGAAAAAGAGGCGATCCGCCTTTTACGTTGCTTGACTATTTCCCAAAGGATTTCGTTTTGTTTATTGACGAAAGCCACGTTACCGTACCGCAGGTAAGAGGAATGTATGCAGGTGACCGTTCAAGGAAGGAAAACCTTGTCAATTACGGCTTCAGGCTTCCCTCTGCACTTGATAACAGACCTCTTAATTTTGACGAATTTTCAAACAAAATTAACCAGGCAATCTACGTTTCTGCAACTCCCGCAGAATATGAAAGGGATATTTCCGAAAACTTTGCAGAGCAGATTTTACGTCCCACAGGTCTTTTGGATCCCGAAATTTCAGTAAGACCCACCGAAGGACAAATTGATGATCTTTACGGTGAAATCATTTCCCGTAAGGAAAAGGGCGAGCGTGTTCTCGTTACAACTCTTACCAAAAAGATGGCAGAAGACCTTACTGCATATCTTGAAAGAGCAGGAATAAAGGTCAAATATCTCCACCACAACGTTGAAACAATAGAGAGAATGGAAATAATCCGTGAT
>JAZRNU010000109.1:0-7704 GCA_045648325.1 Eubacteriales bacterium
GATAAGCAAGATCTCCGATGCAAAGGATATTCTCTTAAACAGCTTCAAGATAAAAGAAATATTGAATCCGTAATTGTTTGCCGCAGTTAAAAACTGCGGCAAACTCTTTTTTTCTCGCTTTTTTATAAATTTTCTCTTAAAATCTTCAATATTTGTTTGACCTGCGAGTCATATAGTGTTATAATATTATAATAATATTATTTATATTATGGATATCTATATCTACGAGAGGGAAGCTCTATGTTTTTAAATAACGGTTGGAAAGATTACGAAATACTTGATGCCTCACGCGGCAGAAAATTGGAACGCTTCGGCGAATATATTTTATCGCGTCCAGATCCCCAGATCATCTGGGAGGGAAGTGACCCTTCACTTTGGAAAAAGGCAAACGCGGTTTATAACCGCTCTGCTTCGGGCGGCGGCTCGTGGGATATCAAAAAGCTCCCCGAGGTTTGGCAGATAAGCTTTAATGACCTTACATTCAACCTTAAGCCAATGAGCTTCAAGCACACAGGTATTTTCCCCGAGCAGTCTGTAAACTGGGAATTTATTGCAAAAACCATCAAGGAAGCAAACCGTCCCATAAAGGTGCTCAATCTTTTTGCCTACACCGGCGCGGCAACTCTTGCAGCTGCAAAGGCAGGCGCAGAGGTCTGTCACGTTGACGCCTCAAAGGGAATGGTTCTCTGGGCAAAGGAAAACGCCGCTTCGTCAGGACTTAAAGACGCCCCTATCCGCTACATTGTTGATGATTGCGTAAAGTTCGTTGAAAGAGAAATCCGCAGAGGTAAAAAATACGATGCGATCATTCTCGATCCTCCCTCCTACGGCAGAGGCCCCGGAGGCGAGGTTTGGAAGCTTGAGGATCAAATTTACGGCTTTTTAACTCTCTTAAAGGGCGTTTTATCAGATAATCCGCTTTTCGTTCTTTTAAATTCCTACACGGCGGGCCTTTCGGCAGAAACCATGAAAACAACCTTGCTTTCTGCCTTCTCACCCGAATACGAGGGCGAATGCGATGCGGGCGAGCTTTTAATACCCATAAAAAACAGTAAGCTCAACTTACCTTGCGGCTCAACCGCGAGATTTATGTTAAGGAAAAAGTGATAACAAAATGGCATTTATAAAAACCGAAAATCTTTCGTTTGCCTACGACGACGATCTGTCGCACGCGGCACTTAAAAACGTTAATATAGAAATAAACGAAGGTGACTTCGTCGCAATACTCGGTCATAACGGCTCGGGTAAATCCACTCTTGCAAAGCTGTTAAACGGCATACTTCTCCCCACCGAGGGTAAGGTAACCGTTGACGGAATCGACACCACCGACGATGACCGCTTAATGGATATACGCCGCACGGCGGGCATGGTTTTCCAAAATCCCGATAATCAGATAGTTGCATCTATCGTTGAAGAGGACGTTGCCTTTGCTCCCGAAAATCTCGGTGTTTTGCCCGAAGAAATAAGAGCGCGCGTTGACGAGGCACTCGCCGCCGTTGGAATGACAAAATATAAAGATCATTCGGCAAATATGCTTTCGGGCGGTCAGAAGCAGCGCGTTGCAATTGCAGGCATTCTTGCAATGAAGCCCAAATGCATAATTTTAGATGAACCTACCGCAATGCTTGACCCCAAGGGTCGCAAAGAGGTAATGAAAACCATCAAAAAGCTTAACGAAGAAGAAAATATCACAATAGTTCTTATCACGCATTATATGGACGAAGCGGCAAGAGCAAAGCGTGTAGTCGTAATGAATAAGGGCGAGGTTATGCTTGACGGCACACCCCATTACGTTTTCCAGAATGCAGGACTCTTAAAGAACATAGGACTTGACGTACCGCAGACCACCGAGCTTATGTTTGCCCTTCGTGAAAACGACATAAAGGTACCGCTTGCGGTAATATCCGATGACGAATGCGTTTCTGTTCTCAAGGAAATTTTGGAGGAAGACCGTGGCACAGATTGAGGTAAAAAATTTAAGTTATAAATACGGCGTCGGCACTCCCTTTGAGGTAACGGCACTCGATAACGTAAGCTTTTCGATAGAAAAAGGAGAGTTTATCGGTCTTATCGGCCACACGGGCTCCGGAAAATCCACTCTTTTGCAGTGCTTTAACGGATTGCTTAAGCCCGAGGGTGAGCTTTATATCGACGGTGCAAACATTCTCGAAAAGCAAAACGCAAAGGGAATTTGTTTTAAGGTCGGCCTTGTTTTCCAGTATCCCGAGCATCAGCTTTTTGAGGAAACCGTTTACAAGGATATAGCCTTCGGACCTAAAAATATGGGTCTTTCCGAGGCGGAAATCAAGGACCGTGTTTACGAAGGCCTGAAGTTTTCGGGTCTTTCCGAGGAAATACTTGAAAAATCCCCCTTCGAGCTTTCGGGAGGACAAAAGAGAAGGGTAGCGGTTGCGGGAGTAATTGCAATGCGTCCCGAAATTCTTGTTCTTGATGAGCCTGCCGCAGGTCTTGATCCCATGGGAAGAGACAGTATTTTGTCAAATCTTCGCGAATACCACAAAAAAGAGGGCAAAACTGTAATCCTTTCCTCTCATAATATGGACGAAATTGCAACAAACTGCGAAAAGGTCCTCGTTATGAACAGCGCAAGGCTTGAGATGTTTGAAAGAATATCGGAGGTATTTAAGAAAAGCACTCGCCTTAAAGAAATCGGACTTGACGTTCCAATGCTTACCTCGGTATTCGAGGAGCTTAAAGCGGAGGGCTATCCGGTTGAAAGCGGAGTTTACACCGTAGATCAGGCGGTAAACGAAATAATAAGGGCAAAGGACGGTGGAAAAAATGCTTAAAGATATAACCATCGGTCAGTTTTTTCCCGGAAATTCGCTTCTTCACCGCCTTGATCCGAGAATGAAGATCGTTCTTACGATCCTGTATATCGTCTTGCTTTTCGTTTCAAAAAATATAATAAGCTTTCTTGCGGTAACGCTTTTTTCGTTTGTTTTAATCGCAATTTCAAAAATTTCGCCAAAGCTTATTTTCAAAAGCTTAAAGCCTTTATTGTTTATAATCGTTTTCACAACGGTATTAAATATCTTTTACGTAAAAGGCACGCCGATATTCTCGCCCATTGATATTTTCGGTTGGCAGTTTACAATAACCTATGAGGGCTTGCTTACGGCGGCGGTAATGGTTTTGAGAATAACGCTCCTTATCACCACCACCTCACTGCTTACCTACACCACCTCACCCATTGCACTTACCGACGGCATTGAGAGACTTCTTTCTCCCCTTAATGCAATAAAGGTTCCCGTTCACGAGTTTTCAATGATGATGACTATTGCACTCCGCTTTATTCCCACCCTCATTGAAGAAACCGAAAAAATTATGTCGGCACAGAAATCAAGAGGCTCAAACTTCTCCGAGGGCGGGCTTGTAAGAAGAGCAAAGGCGCTAATTCCCATTCTGGTTCCGCTTTTCGTTTCGGCATTCAGACGAGCCGAGGAACTTGCAACCGCAATGGAATGCCGTTGCTACACGGGTGGCAAGGGAAGAACAAGACTTAAGCAATACTCGTTAAAATCGCGTGATTATTTATCGCTTTTAACTGTAATCGTACTGTTTGGAGTAATAATAGCTTTAAATATTTTACTAAACGGCTTTATTTTTTCACTTTAAAAAGAAAGGGGCGCTTATTCGTGAAAAACTATCTTCTTCATATCACCTTCGTCGGATCGCGTTATCACGGCTGGCAAAAGCAGAAAAATGCAATAACGGTAAGCGAAACCCTTGAAAACGTTATTAAAGAAGCACTCGGAATAACCGTGTCGCTTAAAGGATGCGGCAGAACCGATAGCGGAGTTCACGCGGTAAATTATTACTGCAACTTCACCGCAGATATAAACATTGCCCCCAAAAGCTTAAAGGCGGCAATCAACAGCGTAGCCCCAAAGGATATTGCAGTAAAAAACGCCTATCTTGTAAAAGAGGATTTTCACGCAAGATTTTCGGCTCTTGAAAAGGAATATCTTTATAAAATATACCCCTCGAAAACCCACGAGCCATTTTACGAAAGCCGCGTTTTGAATTATAAATATCCTCTTGACGTTGCAAAATTAAACGAGGCGGCGGCTTTATTTGTCGGCACTCATGATTTTTCCTCCTTCTCGGCAACGGGAAGCGCGGTTAAAGATAAGGTCCGCACAATTTACAGCTCTGAATTTTCACAAAACGGCGATATAATCGAATACAGAGTAAGAGGCAACGGCTTTCTTTACAATATGGTGAGAATTCTCGTTGGCACTGCTTTGAAGTATAACGAGGGAAAAATCACTCTTTCGGATATTGAATCACTCTTTTCGGGCTATAACCGCGAGCTTGCGGGAAAAACCGTTACAGGTGACGGCCTTTATTTAAATAACGTCTATTACGGGGAGGATATCTTTGAAACAGAATAACGAACCGATAAAAGAAAACGATGATATCCTCGAAAACGGATTTTCGGACGAAATTGCCGAAACCGATATTATCGACGATACCACGGTTAAAAAAGATAAGCTTTCAATAGTTAAAAAAGCGCGTATCTTCACTGCGGCAATAATCTTTTTGCTCGTTGCGGTATTACTCTTTATTTACGGAAGCAGATTAAATTACGATAACCTGCGCCGATTTTTCGTAAAGGTAAGCTACAACTTCAACACCGAAATCGCACCTGACGGAAGCTTTAAATTTGCCGAGTCGGAAAAGATGAGGTTTATTGAATACAAAAACGGCGTTGCTGTGCTTTCAAACGGTGAGCTTTCGGTTTTTGACGACAGAGGATATTTACTTTCGGTAAATACCGCGGTTTTCAAAATACCGATGCTTACGGCATCTGAAAAGTATCTCGTCAGCTACGACCTCGGCGGAAGCTCCCTCTTTGTTTCAAACAGCTTTGAAAAGGTGTTTGAATACAACTCCGATTTTGCAATAACCTACGCCTCAATGGGCAAGGGAAATCATCTTGCCGTTTGCAGCTATGCAGAGGATCATAAAAACAAAATAACGGTATTTGATACCACCTTTTCACCTATATTCACAATCTACCGCTATGACCGTTATGTTACGGCGGCAGAAACCTCACCTGATAATAAGAGAATAGCAGTTGCGGCTGTTTATCCCGAAAATGCCGAGATGTCGGGTGAGATAATTCTTTATCGCTACGGTGAGGCAGATGCATACGCCGTATGTGAGCTCGGAAACGAATATCCGCACACCGTATTCCATAAGGAGGACGGAACGCTTACGGCAATTACCGATAAAAGCATTTATTTTATAAACAAAAACGGTGAAATAATTTCAAAATTCAGCTTTGAAGGCAAAAATCTTGCATTTGTAGCCAAAAGTGACGGTATAAACACCGCAATCGCGGTAACCACCGCGGGCACAACGGAAATTGAAATTACGGTATTTGATTCAAAAGGCACCGCAATTTCAAATAGCAAAACTAAAAGCCTTTACTCAATGTCCTGCGAGCGTGATGCGCTTTGGACGGTTGGCGAAAGCTATTATTCCAAAATAGACCTTATAAGCGGTAAAACCGAAAATTACCCGATATCAAACCAAAAGGAAATAATATCAATAGATAAATCGGTAATCCTTCTTACCGAAACAAGCGGAGAAATTATAGAAAAGAGATAACGATATGAATTGGATACTTGATGGCATCGTTGCCTTGATAATCGCGATTTTCATAATTGTATTTGCAAAAAAAGGCTTTTCAAAAGCATTTTTCGGGCTTCTTTCCGGAGTAATAGCAGTTGCGGTTGCAATAGTCCTTTCGGGGCCTGTTGGCACCTTCGTTTCGGAAAAATGGGTGGCCCCCGCATTAAGCGGCTTTGTTGAAGAAACTCTTTCCGAGTCGGCAAAGGACTATTCCGAAAACGTTTACGGAGAGGAAAAGGACACAAACGAGCTTAACGAAAAGGACTACGAGGGTGTTATTGATTCAATATCGGGTAAAATAGAAGCGTTTATGTCTGTTGTGGGCATCTCAAAGGAAAACCTTAAGGAAATTTATGCAGATGCCGCCGCAAGCGCAGAAGGCAAGCTCAAATATTTTGCAAACCACCTTACCGAAACGGTTGCACTCGGATTAAGCAAAATATTAAGCTTTGTAGTAATATTCATAGCCGCGATTTTAATACTTAAGCTGTTATCTGTAATATTTGACGGACTTTTCAAGCTTCCCGTTTTAAAGCAGTTTAATACCTTGGGCGGCGCGGCAATAGGCGCAGTTTTCGGAGCACTTGCCGTAATCATACTTATTTTCGGGTTAAAGCTTGTGATGCCAAACCTCACCGACAGTAACGGCAACGCAATAATAACAACCGAGCATATCGAAGACAGCTATCTTTTTGAAATATTTTATAACGTAAAATTCTGAGGTGCAAAAAAATGAAAGAAAAATTTTTCACAGTTCCCAACGTAATAACTCTTTTCAGACTAATTCTTATTCCCGTTTATGCAGTAATATATTTCAATCTGCCCGATATGAGATGGCTTGCACTCCTTTGCTTTTTGATTGCCTGCCTTTCCGACGTGGTTGACGGATATATTGCAAGAAAATACAACCTTGTTTCAAAGGTCGGCATAGTTCTTGACCCTCTTGCTGATAAGCTTATGTATATCACGGTAATGTGCGGTCTTGCAATAAGCGGAACTCTTAACTTCTGGTTCTTCCTTATCTATGCTCTCAAGGAGCTTGTGATGATAGTAGGCGCAATGTTTATGGTAAAGGGCATTAAAGAGGTAATTCCCGCAAGATGGTACGGCAAGCTTGCAACCTTCCTCTTCTTCGTTGTAATTTCGGTTGCAATCGCATACCCCGAAAGCTGGGACACTCTTTATATCAACATAGCTTATCTTGCCGTATTACTCTTTTCAATTTACGCATTTGTTGAATACGGCCTTATATACCTTTCTCTCTTTAAAAAGAACAAAGAGAAAGAAACTGTAACACCCGAGGAGAAATAATTTATGCTTTGTGTTAAATGTAAAAAAAGAACGGCGGTTGTTTTCGTTCAGCGTCCCGGCCAGAACGGCGAGATACAAAACGAGGGATACTGCCTTGTCTGTGCAAAGGAAATGGGTATAAAGCCCGTTGATGACCTTATGAAGCAGATGGGAATAAGCGAGGATCAGATCGAAGCACTTGCCGACGAAATGACTGAGCTTACCGCACAAATGGAGGAGGAAGGCTTTACCCCCGGCGGCGCCGCTCCAATGCCTTTTTTCAAAAACCTTTCGTTAAATGCCGACGCAACCGGCGATAAAAAGGCCGATAAAAAGCAAAAGGGCAAAAACGGCAAGGAAGAAGGCAAGGAAGAAGGCAAGGAAGAAAAAAAGACCAAGTTTTTATCCTCCTACTGCCAGAATTTAAACGATAAGGCACTTTCGGGAAAGCTTGACAGAATTATCGGCAGAGATAAGGAGCTTACCCGCGTTATTCAGATTCTTTCCCGCCGCACCAAAAACAATCCCTGCTTGATAGGTGAGCCCGGCGTTGGAAAGACTGCTATCGCAGAGGGTCTTGCCCTTAAGATAGTAAGCGGCAACGTTCCCGCAAAGCTTGCAGAAAAAGAGGTATGGCTTCTTGACCTTACCGCACTTTTGGCAGGCACACAGTTCAGAGGTCAGTTTGAAAGCCGAAGTCGGATCGTAGCCATGTCGTTCTGTGTGCCAAGGAGTTGAACAACTTGCTTG
>JAZRNU010000110.1:0-4018 GCA_045648325.1 Eubacteriales bacterium
GACCACGGTAAGACCACTCTCGTCGACGTGCTTTTAAAGCAGTCGGGTGTATTCCGCGACAATCAGGTGGTTGCCGAAAGAGTTATGGACTCAAACGACCTCGAAAAGGAAAGAGGCATAACAATTCTTTCAAAAAACACCTCTGTAATCTACAAGGATATTAAAATCAACATCATCGACACCCCCGGTCACGCCGATTTCGGCGGCGAGGTTGGGCGCGTGCTTAAAATGGTAAGCGGCGTTTTGCTTTTGGTTGACGCGGCAGAGGGCCCCATGCCCCAGACCCGATTCGTTCTCCAGAAGGCACTTGACCTTGGTCTTAAGGTAATCGTTGTTATCAACAAGGTCGATAAGCCCGATGCAAGAATCGGCGAGGTTCACGATGAGGTTTTGGAGCTGTTTTTGGAACTTAACGCAACCGTTGAGCAGCTTGACAGTCCCTTTATCTTCTGCTCGGGAAGAAGCGGCACCGCCTCTTATCTCCCCGATAAGCAGACCGAGGATATGACACCTCTTTTTGATACAATCATAAACTATATTGATCCCCCCGAGGGCGACGAAACCGCTCCGCTTCAGATGCTTATCTCCTCGCTTGACTATTCCGAGTATATCGGCAGAATCGGCGTTGGCAGAATCGAGCGCGGCGTGCTTAAAGCAAACTCCGACGTTTACGTTTGCAACTATCATAACGAATACACTCCCTATAAGGCAAGAATCAATACCGTTTCCACCTTCTCGGGTCTTGGAAAGACGGGCGTTGAATCGGCAACCGTGGGTGATATAGTTTCTCTTTCGGGCATTGAAAACCTCACAATAGGCGACACCGTTTGCGACCCCTTGGAGGTAGAGGCAATTCCCTTTGTTAAAATTTCAGAGCCCACCGTTGAAATGAACTTTATGGTAAACGACAGCCCCTTTGCCGGCAGAGAGGGCAAGTTCGTAACGTCAAGACATCTTCGCGAGCGTCTTTACAAGGAGCTTTTGAAGGACGTTTCCTTAAAGGTATTCGATACAGACTCCACAGAGTGCTTCAAGGTAATGGGCAGAGGTGAAATGCATCTTTCGATTCTCATTGAAACGATGCGCCGTGAGGGCTACGAATTTCAGGTTTCAAGCCCCACCGTTATTATAAGAGAGATCGACGGAGTAAAATGCGAGCCTATCGAGGAGGTTTCGGTTGACGTGCCCGACGAATACGTTGGCTCGGTAATCGAAAAGCTCGGCAGACGTAAGGCTGAAATGGTTGCGTCGGTGCCTATGGGAGGCAGAACAAGGCTTACCTTCTACGTTCCCTCAAGAGGTCTTTTCGGTTACAGAAACGAGTTTCTCACCGATACCCGCGGCAAGGGCATTTTAAACACCATCTTCCACTCCTACGAGCCTTATAAGGGCGAAATCCCCACCCGCGCAGTCGGAGCACTCATTGCCTTTGAATCGGGCGAATCCATCACCTACGGTCTTTACAATGCCCAGGAGCGCGGCAAGCTCTTTATCGGCGCAGGCGTACCCGTTTACGCGGGCATGGTCGTTGGCCTTTCACCCAAGGGCGACGATATTGCCGTTAACGTCTGCAAGAAAAAACAGCAGACCAATATGCGCGCCGCAGGTAAGGACGATGCCTTAAGACTCGTTCCCCATCAGCGCTTAAGCCTTGAGGAAAGCCTTGAGTTTATGAGTGACGACGAGCTTTTGGAGGTAACGCCCAAAAACATAAGAATAAGAAAGAAAATACTCGACCACGCGCAGAGAATGCGTATGGCGGCACATAATAAATAAGGAGGAAAACCCCCAATGAAAGTAATGTTAACCATCGTATTGAACAAAACCAGCTGCTTCGACACCCTTTTGCACGAGTTTACCCAGCACAATATCTATGGTGCAACCATCTTTGATTCCACCGGTATGGCTCACGCTCTTTATCAGGAGGATGAAATCAGCTTCACCACCGCATTCCGTATGTTCCTTAACCCCGAAAGAGAAAAGAGCAAGATAATCTTCCTTGTTACCGATGAGGAGAGAATTCCCGACATTTCAAAGGTTGTAAACGACGTAACGGGCGGCCTTGACAAGCCCGATACAGGCATTATGTTTGCAGTTCCCGTAAGCTACGTGGAGGGGCTTAAATTCTGATATGAGCACTACACTTCAAATCATACTCGGCATCACCGTTCTGATTGCCGTGTCTTTAGCTGTGGGACGTCTTGCAAAGCTCGTCCATCTTCCCAACGTTACCGCATACCTTGTAGCGGGCCTTTTGGTAGGACCCTCCTGCTTAAAGCTTCTCAGCCACGAGGTTATTGAAAGCTTCTCAATTCTCACCACCGTCGCGCTCGGCTTCATTGCCTTCTCGATAGGCGGCGAGTTCAAGCTTCAGAATATTAAAAGAATCGGCGGCAAGGTTATTACGATAACGATGTTCCAGGCATTTATGACTGTGCTTTTCGTTGATATCGGCCTCCTTATTCTTGCAATATTTAACATCACCTCTGTTGCCGAGGCAATAGTTCTCGGCGCAATCGCAACCGCAACCGCTCCCGCCGCCACCCTCATGGTAGTTAAGCAGTATAAGGCAAAGGGCCCGGTTACCGAGGCTCTTTTACCGGTTGTTGCACTTGACGATGCTATCGGCCTTATGATATTTGCAATTTCAAACTCCATTGCAATGGCAATTCATTCGGGCGACGGTATAAGTGTTAAAACAATACTTATCGACCCCTTGCTTGAAATAGTAATTTCTCTTGCGGTAGGCTTTGTTATAGGCTTTATTCTTGCAATAGTTATCCGCTTCTTCCATTCAAGAAGCAACAAGCTTTGCCTTATGATAGTTTCCGTTTTTGCGGGCGTTGGCGCTTCGGTTGCATTCGATGAGCTTTTGGGCATTCCGCTTTCATCACTCCTCGTTTGCATGATGATCGGCGCGGCATTCTGCAATCTCAAGGACGATGCCATTACCATTATGGAAGGCTCCGAGAGATGGACTCCTCCTCTCTTCCTTCTCTTCTTTGCAATTTCGGGTGCCGAGCTTAACCTTGCAACGGTTCTTTCCGTTGGCGTGGTTGGAATAGTTTACCTTGCAACCCGTTCTGCAGGTAAATGGTTTGGCGCATTCCTCGGCGCAACCGTTACAAAGGCAGACCATAACATAAGAAAATACCTCGGCGTTGCACTTTTGCCGCAGGCAGGTGTTGCAATAGGTATGTCGCAGATAGTTGCGGCGTCGTTCCCCGATATTGCATCAACCGTTACCACGGTAGTTTTGTGCGCAACCCTTATCTATGAGCTTTTCGGACCCGTGCTTACCAAGATCGCTCTCCAGAAGGCAGGCGAAATTGCAAAGCCCGAAAAGAAGCATAAAAAGCTTGAAACAAAATAATAAATTAAAACTCCCACCCGAAAAGGGTGGGAGTTTTTTTGTATTTAACTATAACCGCGCGAGGCTTAAACCGCGTGATCGGTCTACTTTGGGCTACCAGATGAAAAATAATGAAAAATGATAAAATATTATTGACAAACAATAATAAATGTGGTATGATGTTGGTGTAAAGAAAATTGACAAAGCGAATAAGCTTTGCCAATTTGATCAAAACGTTGATTTCAAATGCATTTGAGTTATCGTGAAAATATTACGGGGAGGCGAAAAATATGAATTTACTGACGCTGTGCTTTAGTTATTTCCTTAATAATCTGCCTCAAATTACGGGCTTTTTGATTACTGCGTGTTTGCTTTTCTTAATTGCTTTTGTCGTAACCAAAAAGAAAAAAAGCCTTTCAAGCGAAGAAAAGGCAAAGAAACTAAAACGCTTCAAAATAATATTGCTTGCGTTATCAATTATAATTTTGTTAATAGTTATAGGTGCTTTGGTGTTGATTGGCATGTGGAATGGAGCGTTTTGCTTTTTATTTCCGGAGGAAATTGCAACCTACGAAAGTCCGAACGGAGAATATTCCCTTGTCGTTGAGGAACTGGGTACCGTAGGGCTCTTCGGTCCGACAGACGTAAGATTTATACTCAAAGACA
>JAZRNU010000111.1:0-1918 GCA_045648325.1 Eubacteriales bacterium
CGTTGCCTACGGCATAAAGCTTGCAAAGCAGATGGGCAGAGGCTCCGTGCTTATTAACCTCTCGGGCAGAGGCGATAAGGATATGGATTACGTTCTCGAAAACTTCGGAATGAGATAATAATTATACCCGAGCGGAGATCCGCTTGGGTATTTTGATTTTAAAATTGAACTTTTTAAACAGCTGTGATATAATAAATAAAAAGCTTATGTAAATGGGGTCACGAAAATGAATTTTACCGAAATCGCAGAAAACAGACAGTCAACCCGAAGCTACGATCCCGCCAAAGAGATAGAGGAGGAAAAGCTCCTTGCTATTTTAAATGCGGCGCGTCTTTCGCCCTCCGCCTGCAACGGTCAACCCTATAAGATCACCGTGTGCAAGGGCGAGGCGGCAAAAAGCGTTGCAAAGGCAACGCAGGGAATGGGAATGAATAAATTTGCCTCCGACGCTCCCGTGCTTTTGGTCATTTCCGAAATGCCCTACGTTAAAACGGCGGCACTCGGGGCAAAGCTTAAGAATAACGACTATCGCTCGATAGACATCGGCATCGCGGCGGCGTATATTACAGCGGAAGCGGCGGCAAGAGGAATAGGAAGCTGCATTCTCGGCTGGCTCGACGATGAAAAAATAAGGGAAATTTGCGGCACAAACGGTAAGGCGCGCCTTGTGATAACTCTCGGCTATCCGAAAGAGGATGATAAGCTTCGCGAAAAAAAGAGAAAGCTGATAAGTGAGCTTGTAAAAACTGTTTTATAAGGTGGATAAAATGTTCGATTTCAAAAACAAGGTCGCCGTAATCACGGGCGGCGCAAGAGGAATAGGGAAATGCATCGCAAATGAGTTCAAGGCCGCAGGCGCAAGCGTTTATATAATAGACGTTATTCCAAACGACTGCTTCACAGGCGATATTGCCGATAAAGAAAACCTTGAAGAGTTTTCAAAAAAGGTAATATCCGAATGCGGTAAAATAGATTATCTCATAAACAACGCCGCTCCTGCAATGTGCGGAATAACAAGCGGAAGCTACGAGGAGTTTGAATATGCCTTAAAGGTCGGCGTCGCGGCACCGTTTTATCTTTCAAAGCTGTTTGCGCCTCATTTTAAAGAGGGAGGAAGCATTGTCAATATCTCCTCCTCGCGTGACAGAATGAGTCAGCCCGAAACGGAAAGCTACACCGCGGCAAAGGGAGGAATTTCTGCGCTTACTCACGCTCTTGCGGTAAGCCTTGCGGGCAAGGTAAGAGTAAACTCCGTTTCACCCGGTTGGATAGATACCGCCTGCAACGACTACGACGGCCCCGACGCCCTTCAGCAGCCCGTTGGCAGGGTTGGCACCCCGAGCGATATAGCAAACGCGGTGCTTTATCTCTGCTCCGATATGGCAGGATTTATAACAGGGGAAAATATCTGCATCGACGGCGGTATGACGCGCCAGATGATCTACCACGGCGATCACGGCTGGAAGCTGGAATTATAACAAAACAAGACCACCCCAAAAAGGGTGGTGTTGTGTATTTGAAGACTAACCCTAATTTTAATACAAATGCACCCCCTTTTGAACTAAGGGGGTGCAAAGTTATTTTAGGGGGTGCAGATTATTCTCGATTGGCCTTTTTAACTTGTTTTTCTGCTTGGTAAATAATATTTATAGAGAAGCTTTTATCGCACCTACCGCAATAGAGCTCTGTCCAGATAAACTTCACATTACCAATCATATATCCATCTCCGCCGGGGGACGAAAAATCGTAGTCCTTGGCTTCTTCAGATTGTGAATTGACAATTTTGGAAAGCTTGATTTTCTGTAATTTTTCACCACATACAGGGCAGAAGTGCTTTCCACATATCATAAACCAAGGTCTTGACCAAATGCGTTTAACATGATGTACTTTCATTTGATTCGCCTCCTTCAGATTTATT
>JAZRNU010000112.1:0-1947 GCA_045648325.1 Eubacteriales bacterium
CCTTTCCTTCACAGTTCTGCTTCTGAGTCAGAATTCTTTTGAATTAAAGTATTATAACCTATTTTGCCGAAAACGCGGGAAGGATCTACAAAAGCATAGGCTTTGAGGAAAAGGCAGTTCTTTATAAGAAAACGCTATGAAAAAGTCACCGTTTAAAAAACGGTGACTTTTATTTATAAAACTCCTTGCCTTTTTTGTCGAAATATATTACAATTATTGTAAATAACTTTAACGAGGTCGTTTTATGAAGATCAAAAAGGTTAAAAAAAGCTATAAAGAGGTTTTGGAGCTTCCCGTTTCAAAAGCAAAAAAACCCAAAAAGCCGAATATTCTTTTCCGCACGGTATTAAAGGTTGCATCGCTTCCCGATCTTATATTTACCTCCTTTAAATTGAAAAAATACGGTATGGAGCGCCTTGGCAAAAAGGAACCCTGCCTTTATCTTATGAATCATTCGAGCTTTATCGATCTTGAAATAGCGGCGTCGATAATCTATCCGCGTCCGTTTAACATCGTCTGCACAAGCGACGGATTTATAGGTAAAAACTGGCTTATGCGCCAGATCGGCTGTATTCCCACCAAGAAATTTATCTTCGATATGGCGCTTGTAAGAGAGCTTATCTACACCTTGAAAACTCTCAAAAGCTCGGTGCTTATGTACCCCGAGGCGAGCTACAGCTTCGATGGCACCGCAACCGTGCTTCCCGAGAGCCTTGGTAAATTCGTAAAGCTTTTGGGTGTTCCCGTTGTGATGATCGAAACCCACGGCGCATTCCTTCGCGATCCGCTTTACAACAATCTTCAGAAGCGCAAGGTAAAGGTTTCGGCGGATTTAAGCTATATTCTCTCGCCAAACGAAATAAAGGAAAAATCGGCCGACGAAATAAACGAAATTTTAAACAAATGCTTTTCATTTGATAACTTTGCCTATCAGCGCGCAAACGGCATAAGAGTAGAGGAAAAATTCAGAGCCGACTTTTTAAACAGAGCGCTTTACCGTTGCCCTCATTGCAACCGCGAGGGTCAAACCGAGGGAAAGGGAACTACTCTTACCTGCAAGGCCTGCGGCGCGACCTACGAGCTTACCGAGGAGGGCGCGCTTGTAAGAACAAACGGCGAGGCGGCGTTTGACCATATTCCCGATTGGTATGCATGGCAAAGAGAATGTGTAAGAAAAGAGCTTTTAAGCGGAAGCTATAAGCTTGATATTCCCGTTGACATCTGCGTTTTGAAGGATACGAAATGTATCTACGAGGTCGGAGAAGGTAGACTTGTTCACACCGCCGAGGGCTTTAAGCTCACGGGCTTAAACGGCGAGCTTGATTACAGCCAGACTCCGCTTTCGTCATACAGCCTCTATTCCGATTTTTATTGGTACGAGATAGGCGACGTTATTTCAATAGGCGACCACAAAATGCTTTATTACTGCTTCCCCAAGGAGTGCGGCGACGTGGTTGCAAAAACCCGCCTTGCCACCGAGGAGCTTTATAAGATCTGCAAGGAAAAGGTTAAAAAATAAAGAAAACGTAAAGACGACCTGCTTAAAAACAGGTCGTCTTTGTTATTTCCTCAACCGCTTTGCAAAATTCCAAGACCTCGTTTTCGGTGTTAAATACACTAAAAGAGGCTCTTACTGCTCCGATATTCAAGGTGCCGAGCTTTTTATGGGCAAGAGGTGCGCAATGAAGTCCGCCCCTTGTGCAAATACCCATGTCGTTTAAAAGCTCTGCCGTGCGTGCAGATGAAAGACCGTCAACGTTAAACGAAATAATCCCCGCAAAGCCGCTTTTATCTTTGGTGTAAAGAGAAACACCGTTTAAGCAAGAAAGCCTTTTGCGGCACTCCGAAACGAGCGAAAGCTTTTTCTTGAAAACGCTTTCAACGCCAAGCTCCAAAACGAATTTCACACCCTCGCAAAGCCCGGAAATTCCGGGAAAATTTAAGGTG
>JAZRNU010000113.1:0-7553 GCA_045648325.1 Eubacteriales bacterium
TTGCAATACCGAAGGGGAGCTTCTTTCTCGAGGTTCTCTGAACGTTCTGGAAGTTTACGAAAATACCCTGTGCGGTTTCGGGGCGGAGGTAGATCTCACTCTTGTTATCCTCGGTAACGCCCTGGAAGGTCTTGAACATAAGGTTGAACTTTCTTATGTCGGTGAAGTTGCTCTTTCCGCAGTCGGGGCAAACTATATTGTTATCCTTTATATACTGGAGCATCTGCTCGTTGGACCAGCCTGCGCACATAACGCCGGTATCCTCAATAAGCTTGTCTGCTCTGTGACGTGAGTGGCATTCCTTACAATCCATAAGAGGATCGGAGAATCCGCCTACGTGGCCCGAAGCAACCCAGGTTTCGGGGTTCATAAGAATTGCGCAGTCAAGACCAACGTTTAAGGGTGACTCCTGAACGAATTTCTTCCACCACGCCTTTTTGATATTGTTCTTAAGCTCAACGCCCAAAGGACCGTAGTCCCAGGTGTTTGCAAGACCGCCGTAGATTTCACTGCCGGCGTAAATAAGGCCTCTGCCCTTGCAAAGAGCAACGATTTTTTCCATTTTCTTTTCGGTATTTAGCATTGTGATCTCTCCATATAAAATGATAATATTATATATTTATTAAATTACCGCATAATATAATAAATATAAATTGCGTTTTTGTCAAGCGGTTTTGCAAAAAAACCGCAATTTTTTAACTAAAATTTTGTAAAAAGCGGCTTAAAATGCAAAAAATTACTGTTTTGAAGCCCAAGCCTCGTAGGTGACGATAGGCTCTCTCTTGTGGTTGCTTCTTCTGTGGTAGCGCTCGATTACCTCGAGGTCGCGCGCGTCGCAGCTTCCTTTTAACAAATAAGAGTCAATTGCGGCGTAGGTAACGCCCATCTCCTGCTCGTCGGTCTGCCCCTCGAAAAGTCCCGCAGAGGGTGCCTTTTTGATGATAGACTCGGGTGCGCCGAGATATTCGAGAAATTCGTAAACCTCACACACCGCAAGGTCGGATATGGGGTTAAAGTCATAGGCGCCGTCGCCCCACTTGGTATAGTAGCCCATGTGTATTTCACTTCTGTTATCGGTGCCTGCAACGAGGTAGCCCTTCGATTGACCGATGGCGTAGAGCGCGGCCATACGAAGACGTGGGGCGACGTTTACGTTTGCCTCCTTGGTTATCTCACAAACCGACGAAACAGCCGCAAGCTCTGCCTTCTTTGCCTCGGTAAGGTCGATAACAACCGTTTCAATGTTGAACTTGGTTGCAACCTCTTTGCCGTCGTCGGCATCTATCGTAAAGTTTCTTTTCGATTCGCAGGGCATAATAACACCCAGAACGTTTTCGGTTGCCTTTTTGCAAAGAATGCCAACGAGGGCGCTGTCCTTACCGCCGCTGTTTCCGAAAACAATTCCCTTTGCACCGGTCTTTGAAAGAAGATCCCTGATAAAAGCAACTCTTTTTTCGGTTTCTTTTGCGTAATCTCTCACTTAAATCAACTCCGTAACGAATTTTCAAAACGCATTTTGCGCATACACAAATATTTTACCATAAATAAGAGCCAAACGCAATATTTTTAAGAAAAATGCAAGATTTTTAAAAAAAGACTTGCAAAATTTCAAATTTTGTGGTATAGTATCAATACCTATCTTTTCGGATGGTTATTTTTTTGACCGCAAAACGCGAAAAGTATCAGGGAGGCTCAGATTAGGAGGTGCCGACATGAGAGTTAAAATCACATTGGCTTGCACCGAGTGCAAGCAGAGAAACTTCGACACGATGAAGAACAAGAAAAACACACCTGACAGAGTGGAGCTTAACAAGTATTGCCGCTTCTGCAAGAAACATACCCTTCATCGCGAAACGAAGTAAGGAGGAAAGCAAATGGCAGATAAAAATGCTACCGCAAAGAAGAATATCTTTGTGAGAATGAAAAACTATTTCAAGGAACTTTTCTCCGAAATCAAGAAGATCACATGGCCCACACCCAAGCAGATTCTTAAAAACAGCGTTATCGTTCTCGTTTCGGTTGTAGTTTCCGCGCTTATTCTCGGCGGACTCAACTGGTTGCTTGCTTGGCTCTACGGTGAGTTCATCGTATTGCTTCAGGCTCTTTTTAACTGAGAGCTTCACGCAAGACTGGAGTTTGTATAATGGATGAAGCATTATGGTATGTTATTCATACCTATTCGGGTTATGAAAACAAGGTAAAGGGAAGCCTTGAAAAGTTCGTCGAGAGCAAAAAGCTCGACGGAGCAATCTGCGACGTTCGCGTTCCCACCGAAACGGTTGTTGAAACCAAGGAAAACGGTGACCAGAAGGAAACCGAGCACAAGCTTTTTCCGGGCTACGTTCTCGTAAAAATGGTGCTCACTCCCGAAAGCTGGTATCTGGTTCGCAACATTCGCGGAGTCACGGGCTTTGTAGGCCCTAATTCACGTCCCGTTCCGCTTACCGATAAGGAAATTCAGGCAATGGGCGTTGAAAAGAAGGTTGTAAGCGTAAGCTACGCAGTAGGCGACGAGGTCAAAGTGCTTAACGGTCCTCTCGAGGGCTTTGTGGGTGTTGTTGACGCTATCGACGTTGATAACGATTTCGTTAAGGTTATCGTTTCAATGTTTGGCAGAGAAACTCCCGTTGACCTTAAGCTCGGCGAGGTTGCTGCAATCGAAAAATAATTGTGTTATTAAGGCGAGCAATCGCATTAATGATCCGGAAGCGGGTGCTTCCGCAGTGGGAGAGAGGTAAAATTTTAATACCTTTCGCCGTTTACCACACTTGAATATCTAAGGAGGTGTTATTCATGGCACAGAAAATCGTGGGATACATTAAACTTCAGATCCCCGCAGGAAAAGCCACTCCCGCACCGCCTGTTGGACCTGCACTTGGCCAGCACGGTGTAAACATTATGGCATTCACAAAGGAATTCAACGAAAGGACCAAGAACGACGTAGGTTTCATCATACCCGTCGTCATTACTGTATATGCCGACCGTTCCTTCTCCTTCGTAACCAAGACCCCGCCTGTATCAGAGCTTATTAAAAAGGCCTGCAACATTCAGAGCGGCTCCGGCGTACCTAACAAAACCAAGGTCGCCTCACTCACCAAAGCTCAGATCGAAGAAATCGCAAAGACCAAAATGCCCGACCTTACTGCTGCAAGCCTTGAAACGGCTATGAGCATGATCGCCGGCACGGCGAGAAGCATGGGTGTAACGGTTAAAGACTAATCTTCGCATTCCGTGCACGTGGGAGGATTTATCCGAAAAACCACTAATTTAGGAGAAAGAAAGACATGAAACGAGGAAAGAATTATCAGGACAGCGCAAAGCTTATCGAAAAAGCTAAGCTTTACGAGCCCGCAGAGGGCATTGCGCTTGCCGTTCAAACAGCAAAAGCTAAATTTGATGAAACACTCGAAGTCCACGTAAGACTCGGTGTTGACTCCCGTCATGCCGATCAGCAGGTAAGAGGCACCATCGTGCTTCCTCACGGAACCGGCAAGACTGTAAAGGTTCTTGTATTCGCAAAAGGCGACAAGGCTAAAGAAGCTATGGAAGCCGGAGCAGACTTTGTTGGAGCAGAAGAGCTCGTAGCAAAGGTACAGAACGAAAACTGGTTCGATTACGACGTAGTCGTTGCAACTCCCGACATGATGGGTGTTGTTGGTAGACTCGGTAAAGTATTCGGTCCCAAGGGCTTAATGCCTAACCCCAAGACCGGCACCGTTACTATGGACGTTGCCCGTGCTCTTAAGGAGATCAAGGCAGGTAAAATCGAGTACCGTCTTGACAAGACCAATATCATTCACTGCCCCATCGGCAAGGCTTCCTTCGGCGCAGAGAAGTTAAACGATAACTTCGATGCTCTTATGGGCGCTATCATCAAAGCAAAGCCCGCCGCTGCAAAAGGCCAGTACGTAAGAAGCTGCGTTGTAGCTGCTACTATGGGCCCCGGCATCAAGATTGCAACCAACAAGCTCGGTAACTAACCGAAAATTTTAAAGCACCCGAAAATTCGGGTGCTTTATTTTTTGCAAAAAGACAAGCTTCAGACTTTGCCGACGGATCACATAATCCCCCGTCCCGAAAGGGCGGGTTTTTGCGCGCGCCGCTTTTGTCACCTTGCAAAATTATTGATTTTCAATAAAAAAAGATTGACAAACGGGTAGTGGCGTGGTAAAATAGAAGTGAGGAAAAAGCCTCAAAAATTTTAATACACCACGGAATAAGGAGGAAAACATTATGAAAAAAATTTTAAAGGGCATCTTTAAGGGCATTGTAATTTCTTTATTGACGATAGTTGTTTTGCTTGCAACCGTGCTGATATATAACGTGTACGGCTGGCGCTTGTTTGGATTTACCTTCTGCGCGCCACCCGATCAATTAATTATTGAAGACGTAGTGGTAGCCGAAGACCACGTTTCAATGCAATGCACCTATTACTTCGGCGCTCCTTCCTTGGGAATGAAAGGACACCCCGTATGCAAAATTGACGGCACGACGGTAAAAATAGGTTTTGGGCACACCTCTATTATCGACATTTTTATCTATAATACCATTTCAATTACAGAACATACGTCTGTGCGAATACCCAAAGGCACCGAGATCGACAAGGTAGTTCTCTGCGGCGGCGGTGATGAAAGGGTCATCTGGACAAGAGAAGAAGGAAACATCAACTGAATAAAAAAACAAAAAGCCACCTTTCAGGTGGCTTTTAATTTTAAATTCTTATTTGAATTTACGCTTTCTTGCAGCTTCGGACTTCTTCTTTCTCTTTACGCTGGGTTTTTCGTAATGTTCCCTCTTGCGAAGTTCGGAAAGAGTACCGTCTTTAGAGCAAGATCTCTTGAAACGGCGCAATGCGCTGTCTAAAGATTCTTTATCTTTGAGATGTATTTCTGCCATGTCTGGTTCCCCTCCTTCCGAGATTTAAGAAAACAAATAAATTTTTCTCATAATGAGATACTCAATAATTATACAGTTTAATTATAAAAATGTCAAGTAAAAATTAAAAAAATACCGCAAAAATGTGTAAAAATGTTCTGTTTGAGGGGTAAAAACGCAAAAACTGTGCAGGATACACAAAAATTTAATATTTCATTCACTAATATTTTTCTTGACAAATCGTCAAAATAGGTATATATTATATATGCGTTAGCACTCGCGGGCAATGAGTGCTAAAACGGAGGTGAAAAGAGTGGAGCTTTCGGAGAGAAAGAAAAGGCTTCTTAAAACAGTCATCGAGCAGTATATTTCAACGGGCGAGCCGGTTGGTTCAAAGCAGGTTCAGGCGGTTTTCCCCGAGGATCTTTCTTCGGCAACGATAAGAAATGAGATGTCGGAGCTTTCCGAAATGGGGCTTCTTACCCAGCCTCACACCTCGGCGGGAAGAATTCCGTCGGTTGAGGGCTACCGCTACTTTTTGAAGAACCTTATGATGCCCGACGTTTTAAAGCGCGACGAAAAGGTAAAAATAGACGGTATGGTAAGAGAGCTTACAACCGATATGTCGTCGCTGCCCAAGAGATTTGCCACGGCGGCAAGTGAGATTACAAACTGCACCGCGGTAAACGTAACGCCTGTAAAAACGGCGCCCATTTCACACTTTGAGGCGGTTGCGGCGGCAAAAAATCTCACGGCGCTTCTTGCGGTAAACTCCGCGGGAACGGTAAAGACAAAAATCGTTATGAATCTTTCCGATATTTCGGTTGAAAGCGCGGCGGTCTTTACAAGAATTTTAAATACTCATCTTTCCCTTTCATCGCCCGAGGAGATACGTCCCGAGATGTATGCCACGGTTGAGGCGGAGGTAAGAAAATACTGCCCCGAGATGATGATAATGATGCCTGCCGTTAAGGAAGCGGTAAAGGAGCTTATGGGCTACGATATAAGCGTTGGCGGAGAAACAAAGATATTTTCTTATCCCGAGTTTTCCGACGTGTCAAAGGCAAAGGCATTTTTGAACCTTTTGAACGAGGAAGAGAAGATAACCCGTCTTGCGCTTGATCTTCCCGAGGGAATAAATATTGATATTGTTACAAACAGCGCGCTTTTGCCGCCCGAGGGAATGAGCGTTATCTCAACGGCATATAAAGTAGGAGAGCTTACGAGCGTGCTTTGCGTTTTCGGACCCAAGAGAATGAATTATGCCGACGTGCAGTCGAAGCTCGGCTATTTCACAAACGCGGTAAACGATATTATAACGAGATCGTTTTTCGAGGAAAAGGGTAAAGAACAGAAAAAGCTTGAAATGTAGGAGAATTGAAAATGGACGAAGAGAAAGTAATAAACGAAGAAAACATTGAAAATAAAGAAGCTTCGGAAAAGCCGGAAAAGACAAAGAAGAAAAGGGAATCGAAGGAAGCCAAATATCTTTTGGAGCTTGCCGCACGCGATGAAAAGTATTTAAGACTTCTGGCAGAATACGATAACTACAAAAAGCGCACCGTGAAGGAGCGCGATGCTATTGAGCTTTCGGCAAAGGCTATGACAATGTCGGCAATTTTGCCTCTTGCAGATAACATTGAAAGAGCGGTAAACAGCAAGGGCGACGTTGAAAGCATTAAAACAGGAATTGAAATGGCTCTCAAAATGTTTATTGACGAGCTTACAAAGCAGGGTCTTGAGGAAATTCCCACAGATATCCCCTTTAACCCCGAGCTTCACAACGCGGTTATGCACGTTGAGGACGAAAGCTACGGCGAGGGCGAGATAGTGCAGGTCTTTCAGAAGGGCTACCGCCTTAAGGATAAGGTAATTCGATACGCAATGGTTAAGGTTGCGAACTGAATATATAAAAAATAATACATCTAATATACGGAGGAAAAAATCATGGCAAAAATTATCGGTATCGATCTTGGTACAACAAACTCATGCGTTGCAGTTATGGAAGGCGGCGAGCCTACCGTTATCGCTAACGCCGAAGGTGCAAGAACCACCCCCTCGGTAGTTGCATTCTCAAAGACCGGCGAAAGAATGGTCGGTCAGATCGCAAAGCGTCAGGCAATTACCAACCCCGACAGAACTATCAGCTCAATCAAAAGAGAAATGGGCACCTCTTACAAGGTAACCGTTGACGACAAGGGATATACTCCCCAGGAGATCTCCGCAATGGTTCTTCAGAAGCTTAAGGCAGATGCAGAGGCATATCTCGGCGAGAAGGTAACCGAGGCGGTTATCACCGTTCCCGCATACTTCTCCGATACCCAGCGTCAGGCAACCAAGGACGCAGGCAAGATCGCAGGTCTTGAGGTTAAGAGAATTATAAACGAGCCCACCGCAGCAGCATTTGCTTACGGCATCGACAAGGAAAAGGATCAGAAGATCATGGTTTACGACCTTGGCGGCGGTACATTCGACGTTTCTATTCTTGACATCGGCGACGGCGTTTTCGAGGTTATGGCTACAAACGGTAACACCCGTCTTGGCGGCGACGACTTCGACGACAGAATTATGAAATACATTGCCGACGAATTCAAAAAGGAAAACGGCGTTGACCTTATGAAGGACAAGATCGCCCTTAAGTCGGAGGCCAAGCGGTCTTAGGAAGACAAGCAAGTTGT
>JAZRNU010000114.1:0-4121 GCA_045648325.1 Eubacteriales bacterium
GATAAAAACAAATATCCAAATGCCTTACAGGAATACCGCTTTGAAATTTACAAGTCAAATATTTGCGATAAAAACTATTGACAAGAAATATAAATGTATATTATTATGTATATATAAATGTTTAAGAAAGGAAAAAATAGCATGAAAAGATTTTTAGGCATCATTCTCGCTGTTATGATGATTGTCGGTATGTTTTCATTTGCCTCCTGCGGCGGAGATGCAAACGTCACCGTTGAGCCGGGACCCTTGGGCAAATATTCACCTGCAATAACCGTTACCTACGGTAAGTCAATAGCAGCTGCTTCTGCTACACTCACAGCATTGGAGCAAACTCCCGAGGATAACGTTTGGAACAACTACATCAGAGATGAGCTTGGCATAAAGCTTAAGCTTACCCTCGGAACAACCACCACAGAGGATTACTTTGTAAAGCTTGTTAACTCAATAGCTTCCTCCAACGTTCCCGAATTTTTGGAGGTTGGTTATTTCGAAAACGGCTTTATCAACCTTGATCTTATGTATAAGAACGACCTTCTTGCAGACATCGGCGAGATCGTTGAAAATTATGCATCAGACGATCTTAAGAGCGTTATGGAGTTGTTTGGCGACGAGGTTTTACAGCCCTGCACCTTCAATGGTAAGCTTATGGGCTTCCCCCAGTATTACAACGTTGGCGGCGCTTCCTCTGCTTTCTACTGGATCAGAACCGACTGGCTTGAAAACTTAAACCTTTCAATGCCCGAATCCTTTGAGGATCTTATAAGCGTTGCAAAGGCATTTGCAAATCAGGATCCCGACGGCAATAACATAAAGGATACCTACGGCTTTGCTGCCGACGGTGCAATCTTTAACTGCTTTGCAGGTATCTTCAATGCATTTGGCTCTTATCCCCAGTCTTGGGTAGAGGGTGAAGATGGCAACCTCGTTTACGGTGGTCTTACCGAAGAAACCAAAAACGCAGTTGCAGTTATCAGAGATCTTTACGCAACCGGCGCAATCGCATCCAACTTCACCGAGCTTACTCCCGGTTCGGATTCTGTAGCAAATATGAACTCCGGCACTGCAGGCATTATGGTAGGCGTTGCAACCACCGGCCTTAACCTTGCACAGACAGTTGTAAGAAATCCCGGCGCAAGATATGAGTGCATTCCCTTCATTTCCGCAACCGGTGATGATGTTCAGGTTATTTCCGAAATCCCCGCTTACTCCTTCTATGCAGTAAGAAACGATGCAAAATATCCCGAAGTAATGATCAAGATCCTCAACCTCTTCCTTGAAGTTTTGCAGGGCGACAGAGGCGATGAGCTTGTTTCAACCATGATTCAGGACGAAGCAGGCAACGAAATCTGGAAGGTTGCTCCCGTAAGCTCTATGGCAGCGGCTCCCGAAGAGGACGATTCTGATAAATACGATCAGGTTTCTGCTCTTGCTGAAGCTATCAACAACAGAGATGACAGCAATCTTTCACAGGCTGATAAGAGCGTTTACAAATCAATCTCCGATTACCTCGATAAGGGTGTAAACAGACATTACGGCTGGTATATACTCTTTAAGGAAAACGGCTCTATGCAGAAGCTTGTTGACGCAAGAGAAAACGATTACTTTATCTTCGATAAATTCAACGCCGCACCCGGTGTGGAAATGTCGAAATTCCAAAACGACCTTGACGTTTATCAGTGGACCGCAATTGCTTCCATTATCGTTGGTGAGCAGCCTATCGATTATTTCGATACCTTCGTTGGCGAGTGGTACAACATCGGCGGTGAAGAAGTAACCGCAGAGGTTAACGCTTGGTACGAGCAGTTTAAATAAAATGCAAAAAGAAAATCCCGTGCAATTTGCACGGGATTTTTTATTTTGTAATTTTATCAGCCGTTATTGCCGCAGCCGCCGCTTGCTCCGTTAGAAACAGAAACCACAGGCTTGGAATTCTGATCGTCTACGTTTTCTTCAGCAACGGTAAAGTATTTATATTCGTTACCGCCAACCTTGACTACAACGTTTCTGAAGAAGCAATCCAATGCGCCGTTGCTTTCCAAACCGAAAACAAGAGTACCGTCGTGAGTTGCTTTTACCAAGGTGTAGTTGGTGAAGTTTGCAACGCCGTTGATGTAAACCGAAACAACGCCGTTTGATTTAACAAACTTAACCTCGTTGTAAGCGAGCTTGCCGCTTGCGGTTTCATACTTAACGCCTGCCATGGTGTCTGCACCTGCGAGCTGAACGGAAGTGGTGATTTCAGCGTCGATGTCATAATAAACTGCGCCGTACGGGCCAAGCTGGAGCATATAACCCGAGTAGCATTCCCTCTTTGCGCTGTTGAAGTTTACCATAGCGGAGCCGCCCGATGCAATACCTGTCATTTCAAATGTAATCTCGTAGTCACCGGTAAGAGTAACTGCGGGGTCAACAAGTGCAATGCTGTAATTCATTACGGTTCCTTTGTCATTGGTAACTACCTTGAGTGCGCCGTCCTCTGCAACTTCCCAACTTCCGCCGGTAACCTGCCAGCCGTCAAGAGAATTTTTTGCGGTGCCGATTACGCCAAATGCGAAAATCGCAGATGCAATGAGTGCCAAAGTGATGATGACCGAAACTAATCTTTTCATAAAAAAACCTCCTGTTTTTTATAAATATTATATTACAAACAAAAATAAATGTATTTACACATTAGGACTTAAAATTTGTACAAAAAGACTTATAAGACAATATCAAATGAAAAAAGCAAGGTATAAATTTACCTTGCTTTTTTATGTGATAATATCCAGTTAAGAGTTTCTTCGTTAAAGGCATAATCCCAGGCGTTGTGACCAACACCTTCCAAAACGGTGAGCTTGAAAGCGGGATTTTTATCCTTAAGCCACGCCGCCATTTCAAGCGAGTGGTTTACCGAAACGATGGGGTCAATGTCGCCGTGGAAAGCCCATATAGGCATATCCAAAACTCCTGAGGCCCAAGCCTGTCCGCCGCCGCAGCAGGGAAGAATAGCGGCAAAAAGCTCGGGAAATGCCGTTGCGGTGTTCCACGTTCCAAAGCCGCCCATACTTATGCCGCAAAGATATATTCTGTCTTTATCAGCATTGTATTTGATTATCATATCGTCAATAAACCGCTTGATGCTTTCAATTCTTGCAATCCAAAAGCTGTTTGTTGGGCACTGCGGCATTATAAGAATTGAATTTTTAAAATTTTCATCGTTTATAACGGTGGAAAAGCCGTAAATGGCAATCTTCATAAGCTCATCGCCACCGTTGCCGCGCTCACCTGCGCCGTGAAGCTGAAAAATTATAGCGGGATTTTCGCCTATTTCATCGGGAATATAAGCAACGTAAGGGAAAACGGCATCGTTAAACTGTAAAATTTTCATAATATCACCTCCTAATACTATTATATCACACTCGCCATAAAAAGTAAACATTTGCGGTATAAATTACGTTTTATCACAGATACTAATGCCACAAACCGTAATTAGAGGAGCTATTATATATGAAATCAACCGGTATAGTCCGCCGAATCGAGGCTCGTGTTATAATAACACAAAAGCACGATAAACCCTTATAAATACTGGGTTTGCGGGCGATTTTTTAAGAAAAATTTTTGACCAAAAACAGCACATTTTGACCTATACACAGCAAAAGCGGAGTGGATTTCCACTCCGCTTTTGCAATCAATTATTTTTACAATAAACTTCTATTCCGTTCTTGTTTATTTCGTTTAACACATCAGAAAATGTGAATTCAAATTCTTCTTTGATGTGTTTGTTTTTAACACCGCGATAAGCGGTTTTCCCAAGACTAACATATAGCAAGTCCACACTGACAACAACGATACGGTTTTCGTCGGTTTCGTTAAAGTGAGAAATTTCCGAAACTAGCGTATATGTATATCCTTCTTTGGGTCTGGAAGTTAATTCTTCAAAATCGTTTGTGATATATAAATATTTTGGTTTGATATCAAGGTTGTATTGTTTGGCTTGAGCAATAAACGGTTTTAGCCATTCTCTTGTTTCTGCTCTTATTTCTCGCTCCATTGGAACAATCTCGTCTGTTAAATGTGCCTTTGTTTGTGCCTGTTTTCTCGTTTTTCGCTTATTTATCCAGTTTTTAGCATCCTCAAACAGA
>JAZRNU010000115.1:0-5026 GCA_045648325.1 Eubacteriales bacterium
GAACGACATGGCTACGATCCGACTTGGAATAGGTACCGTTACCTTCGTTGATTCTAAAACCGGAGTATTCGGAGGTCTTGGACACGGTATTTGTGACGTTGACACAGGTAAACTCATGCCGCTTAAAAAGGCATCTGTTTACGAGGTAGTTATTGAAAGCGTTACTGCGGGCAAAAAAGGTGATCCCGGTGAGTTATTGGGGCGATTTGCCTCAAATGAAATTCGCGGAAATATTTTTATAAATTCCGCAAACGGTGTATACGGAACACTCTACGGTGATTTTTCATCTTATAAAGCTTATCCGGTTGCTGATTACAGCGAAGTTGTTTCAGGTGCCGCTACCATTTTAACAACGGTTGACGGCACCACTCCAAAGGAATATTCCGTTAAAATCGAGAAGGTTTCAAACGATTTAAAAAGCGAGAAAAATTTTATTGTTCGTATAACCGATGAAAATCTTCTCGATATAACTAACGGAATAGTTCAGGGAATGAGCGGGAGCCCAATTATTCAAAACGGTAAAATTATCGGAGCCGTAACTCACGTGCTTGTTAACGACCCTCACAAAGGATACGGAATTTATATCGGTAATATGTTAAAAGCCTCAAGTAACCTTGAATTTATTTCTGAAAATTCTTTTGCACTTACGGCATAAAACAACGGCGTCTTTGAATATCAAAGACGCCGTTTAAGATTTTATTCCTTTTCTACACCTTCAATAGAAATGTTTTTAAATGACATTTCGTGAGTAAAGGTACCTGAAACCTCGGTGGAAATGTAGAAATTATAAAGTATAAGATCTTCAATTTCGGTATTAAGGAAATATTTCTTTGCCTGTGCTTTTTTAAGTGCTTCACCAATCAAAGAAATAAGCTCGCATTTTACTGTTTGCCATTTTCCGTCGCGCAACGATGACTCAAAGTAATTTCTCATATCGGGGCAAAAAATCAAGGTATCTGTTGCTCCCTCAAAACCGGAATCGACCATATAGCTTCCGGTAGGAATTTCTTTTCTGTCATCAAACATTGTAAGACCAAGCCAGATAAAGCTCTGATAATCCTCCGACTCGGGATTGTTATTGCGCAAAATAAAATAAATATTCGTTTGCGCACACATAATATTGGGGTTATGCTCCTCGGGAGTCATGTGATTTATAAGAGTGTTGTGCTGAACGTCGATTGAAAGGTTTAACTCGGAGTAATTAGAAGCACCTAATCCCTCTTCAAATCTCTGTTCAAACATAAGATGTACCCAAGGATCAGAGGTCTGCGTTCTCGGAGTTTCATATTCGTTGTTACAATAAAGAGCAAAGTTTAAAACGTAATCACCGTTTTCGTCCTTGTAAACTCTTACCTTTTTGCCATCGTTTTCATAAAGCTTTTCGGTTGCAGTATCAATCTTCAAGCTATCCTTTTTCATAATGAAGCGGCTGTTGTTCTGATACATAAACCAGCTTCTTGTACCCGATTCAAATGTAGAAAGATTGCCTATTGAGATACCACTGTGGAAAAGCATAAAACCGTTTTTAAAGTCGGTGTCTTTTAAAAGATTATTCACTTCGTCTTCTCCTTTGCAACCGCCAAAAGCAAAAATGCTTGTAACCAAAAGACAAACGGCGGTAATAATAACGGCTATCTTTTTAACCATAATCATTCAAGCTCCGATACGTTTACAACGCGGGATTCTTTTCTTGCCTTTTCTGCTGCGAAAACAACGGTATGGCTTGCAAGGCTCTCCTGGATATCGGTAAGAATGATAGAGGGATCATCTTTGCGTATTGCTTCAAAAAGATTCTGAACCACGAGGAAGTCGCCGCCACCGTGACCGATAACGCCTGCGGGAGGAATAACGATAGTTTCTTCGTTTCTTGTTGTAAAGTCATAAAGCTTTACTGTGTTGGTAACAAGATTGCATTCAAGGCAGCCGTGGGTTCCGTTTACTCTCATAAGTCTGTTTCCATAGTGGAATGCAGTAAGGGTAAGAGTTGCGGTTTCGCCACCATCAAATTCCATTGCAACTACCTGATGGTCGCAAACGTTGTTATCGCAATGCCAGATGCATCTTCCGTAAGGACCGGTTTTAAGCTCTTCCATTACAGAAGCTTCGTCCTGCTTGGGCAATACGATTGACCAACCGTCACGCAAGTAAACTTTAAGGCAGCTGTACTGACATTTATTTATATAGGGGCAGTCCTCAAGGCAACGTGCAGGAGCATCTTTGGGTGCAAATTCGGGCTTGAAATATGAAAGTGAGCCAAACGACGAGGTCTTGGTGCACTTTTTGCCAAGTAAGTAACCGATAAGGTCAACGTCGTGGCAGCATTTTGCCATAAGGATAAAGGAAGCCTTTTCCTCAACGCCCCAGTTACCTCTAATATATGATGAAGAGAAATGAATATCGCCGATGCCCTCTATCTGGTCGATGTTCATAACCTTGCCGATTCTTCCGCTATCGATTATGCGCTTAACGCCCGAATAGAAGTTGTTGTGACGGAGAGAATGGCAAACACTGCTTATAACGCCGGTTTCTCTCTGTACTTTTGCAATTTCCTTGCACTCATCAAGATCAACTGCCATGGGCTTTTCAAGCAATACGTGATATCCTGCCTGCATAAGCGGAATAACCTGATGTATATGATCCTTGTCCATAGTCATAACAAATGCAACGTCTGCGATTTTACCCTGCTTCAAGAAATCGTCGAGGTTTGAGAAAATCATCTCATCGGGAAGACCCGTATGCTTCTTTGCTTCGCTTCTTCTTACCTCTCTTGTTTCAACAACAGCAACAACCTTTCCAACGAGAGTGGGGGTTGTTCTGATTATTTCGGCAAAAAGCTTGCCTCTGTTACCGTAACCGATTATGGCTACCTTAAGTTCTTTCATAATATACTGCTCCTTTTGACATTTTCTTTATTTTAACCTATTTCGATTTCTTTGTCAAGCGGTTTTTATTATATTTATATATTTACATTATTTTATTGCGTTTTTTAAACAAACCCTATTGACAAAGCATAATTTAATGCTATAATTTTATAGGAGGCGATATTAATATGTATTATGTAGGTGTAGATTTAGGCGGAACAAAAATTGCCGTTGGCATTGTAAGTGTTTACGGTAAGCTTTTATATAAGCACTCCTTGCGAACAGAGGCTGATAAAGGCGTTGAGACTGTTATAGGAAATATTATAAACGGTATAAACACTGCACTTGAAAATTACGGAGTAAACATCAATAACGTTGCAGCAATAGGTATAGGAAGTCCCGGTGTTATCGATTCCGAAACAGGAACCGTTATTGCAGCATTTAATTTCAAGGGCATGGTAAACGTTCATCTTGCCGATGAAATCAACAAGCATTTCGGAAAAAGCGTTTACATTTCTAACGATGCAAACTGTGCGGCTTTGGGCGAGGTAACCTCAGGTGCTGCAAAGGGATATTCAAACGCAATTATGATCACACTCGGCACGGGTGTCGGCGGCGGTCTTATAATAAACGGAAATCTTTACGAGGGAGGCGGCTCAAAAGGTGCCGAGCTCGGTCATATAGTTGTAAATCACAAAGGTAATCAATGTACCTGCGGCAGAAAGGGCTGTTGGGAAACCTATGCATCGGTTACCGCACTTATAAAAAACACAAAAGAGGCAGCTGACAATAACCCCGATTCAATTCTTGCCGCTGTTGCCAACGAAAGCGAAGCAATTAACGGAAAAACTGTTTTTACCGCACTCGAAAAGGGTTGCCCCGTTGCAAAAGAGGTTTTTGACGATTATGTATATTACGTTGCCGAGGGTATTATTGATCTGATCAATATTTTCCGTCCTGAAATCGTGTTAATCGGCGGCGGTGTTTCACACGAAGGAGAAAAGCTCATTGCTCCCATCAGAAACCACGTAGAGAAAAACTGCTACGGTGTCGGACTTATTGATATACCCAAGGTTGAGCGCGCAACGTTAGGCAACGATGCAGGTATTATCGGTGCCGCAATGTTTGCTAAAAGATAAATTATAAGGGGATATAATAATGATTAAAGTTACTATTTGGAACGAATTTCAATTTGAAAAGAAGTTACTCGAAAGCGCTGCGATTTATCCCGATGGCATTCACAATGAGCTTAAGCGTCAGCTTTCTATAAACGAGGATTTTGTTATAAGAACAGCAACGCTTGACGAGCCCGAATGCGGTCTTACCGACGAGGTTTTAAACGATACCGACGTTTTGCTTTGGTGGTCACACGGTTTTCACGGCCAGGTGCCCGATGAAATTGCAAAAAAGGTTGTTAAAAGAGTAAGACAGGGTATGGGCTTTATTCCCCTTCACTCTTCACATCTTTGTAAGCCGTTTTTAAGGCTTATGGGAACCTCCGGACGTCTTACCTGGCGCGAAGGCGACCGTGAAAGACTTTGGACCATTGCTCCCTCGCATCAGATTGCAGAGGGAATTCCCGCTTACGTTGATATACCCAATGAGGAAATGTACGGAGAAAACTTTGGCATTCCTGAACCTGATAAGCTCGTTTTCATCGGCTGGTTTGCAGGCGGCGAGGTTTTCCGTTCAGGTTGTTGCTTCCTTCGTGATGCCGGCAAGATTTTCTACTTCCAGCCCGGTCACGAAACCAATCCCACTTATAAGATCCCTGAAATCATAAAAATAATTTCAAATGCAATACGTTGGGCATACAACCCGTACAAAGAATACGACGTCACCTGCCCCCACGTCGCACCGCTTGAAAACAAGAAAACGGAGGAATAATTATGCAGCTCGGATTACTTACAGTTCCTTTTCATTCAAAGCCCTTAAAAGAGGTGCTTCCCTACCTTTCTTCACTTGGAATTACCGCACTAGAAATCGGCACAGGCGGATATCCCGGTGCGGCACACGTTGACCCCGATCTTCTTTTGGAAAACGAAAAAGAAAGAACAAAGCTTTTAAAGTTGCTTAATAAGTACAATATGACAATAAGCGCTCTTTCCTGTCACGGAAACTCCGTTTCTCCCGATAAGACTCTTGCCGAGAAATCAGATACCGAG
>JAZRNU010000116.1:0-2632 GCA_045648325.1 Eubacteriales bacterium
CCTTCACTACGCTCAGTCGGTAAAGCTACGGATTGCTGGTCTGTAGATCCTTGATGCAAATGCATCAAGGAACGAAAAAAAGCAGATACCCGAATGGGTATCTGCTTTTTTTGCGAAAGAGCGAGCAATAAGGTGTGTAAACATGGGTAAAAACGAAGAAAAGGTGTACAAAGGTCATTCTTCAATCAAAGCTTTTCCTTCTTTTCCATTTTCATCAATAATATAAATAAAACAATTTTCAAATTGATTTGAATAAGATTCACCGGTTTTAAGTTTTTCAGGGAAGTAGTTATATTTTATTACTACTGATAATTGATTAGGCAATGATTTTACCGTCAATGGTGCAAAGTCGTATGGCAAATCAGTATTATTGTGGGCGTAAGTGCCATCTTGCGTTGAATCATATACAATTATTGAGTTGCCACAAGGACAAACAGCTTTCAGAATTAACTGTCCATTTTTCTTGATAATAAAAGGAGCGAAAATGCCTCTTGTTTGTTTGCCTGTATGTGAAAATTCAAAATTCGAACAGCCGCAAGTACATTGCAACTTCGCGGATACGGAAACACCATTGTGTTCTTTTACATCTTTTATGTAATCAAGTATTCTTAACTTCATAATATCCTCCCTTCGAGGTTATTATATCATATTTTGCAAGGTAATTCAAGAGCTTTGCGAATCCTCGCTTTCCAATCACGCCGAAGGCGTGTATATCATTAATGCGTAGCATTGTATATCATCAACACGAAGTGTTGTATATCATTAAGCCGCAGGAAAATGCACGCTGACGCGTGATGAGATACAGCCCCGCAGGGGCTGATGATATACGCCGCACTTCGTGCGGCGATGATATGCCAATCCTGCGGCTTGGATAAACAAAAAAGGAACTTTTGGTAGACAAAAGTTCTTTTTTTGTTGGTGGAGACGGTGGGGATCGAACCCATGACCTCTTGAATGCCATTCAAGCGCTCTCCCAGCTGAGCTACGCCCCCGAATTTTTTTAGCATAATAATTATATACCTATTTTTCATTTTGTCAAGAGCTTTGAGCCAAAAAATATAAAAAATAGCTCATTTTAGCGCAAAAAACACAAAAAACCGACCTCTTTTCAAAGAGGTCGGTTTTGTAATTTCGGTTTAAATGTTGTTTGCCGTTTATTCTGCTTTTTCCTCCAGCTGCGAGGTGCAGTTCGGACATCTGGTTGCGCCGATAGCGATATCGGTAAGGCAGTAGGGGCACTTTTTGGTGGTGGGAGCGGGTGCGGGAGCAGGCTCCCCTACAAGACCTTTTCTCTTTTTATCCTCAAGCGCAAGTTTTTCCATCTTGGTTCTTACCGAGGAAACTATTTTGATCGCAAGGAAGAGGCAGACAGCAACGAGAAGGAAATCGAGAACGTACTGTAAAAACTGACCGTAGTTTACCGAAACAGCCTTGGTGATAACCTCGCCTGCTTCGTCAAGGACCTCGGGAACGAGGATCCATTTACGGTCAACGAGAGATACGTTGCCGGTAACGAGGCTGATAAGAGGCATAATAACGTCGTTTACGAGAGACGTGGTGATTTTCGAGAAAGCCGTTGCAATAACGACACCGACAGCCATATCAACAACGTTGCCCTTGTTGATAAACTTTTTGAACTCGGCAATAATGCCGGTCTTCTTTTTGAGTGCCTTTTTTTCTTCTTTTGTGAGTTTAATTTTTTTCATCGAGATAGCCCTGCAGAATGACTGCCGCGCTTGCGGCGTCAATCACCTTTCTGTTTTTTTTACCGAATACGTTTCCTTCGTGAAGGAGCGAAGCCGCAACAACGGTTGAAAGACGCTCGTCCCGCATTACAACGGGAATGCCCGTAACCTCCGAAAGAAGCTCCCCAAAGCGCTGACTCTTTTCGCTGCGAAATCCCTCTGAATTGTTCATATTCTTCGGGTTTCCAAGCACTATAAGCTCAGCTTTGCGCTCCAAAGCTATCTCCTTTATCTTGAGAGCAAGCTTTTCGGCGTTTGGCTCCTTGACGGTGCAAACGGGTGAAGCGAGTATTTCACTTTTGTCGCAAGCGGCGATGCCTGTGCGGATATCGCCGTAATCCACTCCTAAAATAACCATAAAACGTATCCTTTGTTTTTATAAATATTTTACACCTAAAAAAACAATTTTGCAAGTATAAGATAAAAAAATGTGGAAAAATGCGAAAAATAACTAAAAAGAGTTAATATAGAGGTTGACAAACGGCAATTTATTTGTTAAAATTATAAGGCACTTTAAGAGTGCGTATATACGGAGGGATATCGAAGCGGTCATAACGAGGCGGTCTTGAAAACCGTTTGGGTGAAAGCCCACAAGGGTTCGAATCCCTTTCCCTCCGCCATTTTTTGCTTTTTATTCGATAGGCAAATATAATTCTGTAAGGAGGTTTGCATCAATGACAGGTCTTGAGATCACCTTTGGTATCATTCTCATCGTGTTCGCTGTTTTCCTTGTAGTGGCTGTTCTTCTTCAGTCCTCTAAGGATCAGGGAATGGGCGTTATCGCAGGCGCTGCTGAGTCCTTCCTCGGCAAGGACAGAAATTCTCGCCTCGATAAGCTTCTCAACAAGCTTACACCCATCATTGCAGGAGCTTTCGCTATCATCGTT
>JAZRNU010000117.1:0-7788 GCA_045648325.1 Eubacteriales bacterium
ATTCCACGGAGGAGTGATTCTGCAGCTTGCTTCGTCGTTGAATACTGCCAAAACAGAGCTGCCGAAATGCTCGCCAACTTTTTCCTTATATTTCTCATAGCATTTCACTATGTAAATATCAACGGATTTCTCATTAAACAAGTCCGGGTAAGCCAATACGTCCTTACTTGCGGGGAACTTGCCGATAAGAACAACCGAAACGTTACCTGCGGGAATTACTTCACCTTTTTTGTAGCTTTTGCCGTCAGAAAAAGCTACAAGAGCATTTTCGGGAACAGTGTAGGGAGCTTCGGAATTTAATTCCTCCAAGTAGAGGTATCTTGAAATGAGCTCGGGATTTTCCTCGACGATTTTACCGCAAAGGCTTCCGGAGGGATATGCGGGTTCGTCGGTTATCCAGTTTACAAGACCGAGATCATCGGTATCTTCAAGAAATTTTTTGAACACTTCAAAAAATTCGTCGCTTAAAAATTCTTTATCAAGAGTTGTGGGAAGGTGTCCGCCGAAATCAAGGCTTATGGGAAGAGTCCAGATTGTTTTTGAACCCATCTCATTAAATTCTTCGAGTCTTTCACGAAGAACGGCGTTGTCAAGCTTTGCGTTCCATATCCACATAAAGCTGGGCCAGAAAAATGAGTGAGGGTTCTTTAATGCGGAATAGTCGATCTTATCATTGTTGTAAATCTGATTATTCATATTCTTACCTCGAATAAAAAAAGTATGGTATAATTATACCATACTGTTTTGCGTAAGTAAATAACAAAAATTGCTGTCTTTTGTTCAAAAATTGCTTTTTTTACAATTATCCGAGCGAAAGGTCAAGAATCATCATAGCTACAAAGCCCAAAATCGTGAAAATTGCCATCAAATTCTTGTTTGAATTGTTTTGACTTTCGGGAATTATTTCTTCAGATACAACGTAAATCATTGCTCCTGCGGCAAACGACATAAGAAATGGAAGAAACGTTCTGACCGTTAAAACGAGTACCGCACCGAGAACGCTTGATACAGGTTCAACCGCCGCTGAAAGCTGTCCCATAAAAAACGCCTTTTTTCTGCTTGCGCCTTCACGCCGAAGCGGCAGGCTTACTGCCATTCCTTCGGGAAAATTCTGAAGACCGATTCCAAGTGCGAGCATTATTGCCGCGCCGAGAGTCGCACCTTCAAGCCCGTATGCAAGAGAACCGAAGGAAACACCAACGGCAAGTCCTTCAGGGATATTGTGCATTGTTATGGAGGTCATTAACATAAACGGGCGTTTTGACTCCGTTAATGAACCTTTACTCTTTTTGATTAAAACGTCAAAAAATTTATCACTTATAAAAATGAAAAGCCCGCCAAGAAAAAAGCCGAGAGAAACTGTTGGCCAGGGCAAAATATCTATAGCTTCCGCCATTTCAATTGCGGGGGAAATAAGAGAAAAAAACGATGCAGCAATCATAACGCCGCCGGCAAATCCGAGCATTAAATCCATAAATGTTTTGTTTGTCTTTTTAAATAAAAAAACAAAAGCTGCACCTAAAGCGGTTATGCCCCATGTAAACAATGCGGCGATTAGCGCCTGAACGGTATGAGGAAGCTCTGCAAACCAAAAATACAAAATTATCACTCCGTTTCATAGCTATATTATGAAACGAAATTAAAAACGGTGAAAGATATCTTTCACCGTTTGTATTTAATTTTCTGCAAGCTTTTTCATTGCTTCAAAAGACTTTTCACTGATAACGTGCTCGATTTTGCAGGCGTCATCGGCTGCAGTCTTTTCGTCAACACCGATTTTAATAAGAAAAGATGACAGCACGGTATCCCTTTCGTAAATCTTTTCGGCAAGGCTTCGTCCTGTATCGGTAAGAGAAATTATGCCGTCTTTATCTATTATAATATATTCGTTTGCCTTTACAATTCCCATTGCACGACTGACCGAGGGTTTGGAATACTGCAGATGCTCGGCAACGTCAACGGAACGAACCGTTCCCTTGGTTTTGATTAAAACATAAATTGATTCAAGATACATTTCGCCGGATTCGAGTAAAGCCATAGTTATTCCTCCTATATCAATATGATAACACATTTGAAATGAAAATTCAATAGTAAAATGTAAAAGGAAAGAAAACGGCAAAAATCGAAAAATATTTAAAAAATATCTTGACAAATTATAGAAAAACGGCTATAATATTTATCGGTTAGCAATGGCTAACCGAGGCTGATGATATTTGTGAAAATAAATATTTAAGGCCAAGGAGGAAAAAATGAAAACACTTAAAGAAATCAGGGTAGGTTCGTCGGCAGAAATTGTTAAAATTCACGGCGAAGGCGCAATAAAGCGCAGAATAATGGATATGGGTCTTACCAAGGGAACTGAAATATACGTAAGAAAGGTTGCACCCTTTGGAGATCCGCTTGAGCTTACCGTTCGAGGATATGAGCTTTCTATAAGAAAAGCCGATGCGGAAATTATTGAAGTCAAATAACTTTTTTTATTTTGTTTGCAAGTTAGCATTTGCTAACAAGTAGTCTAAAAGGAGTATAAAATGATAAAAATTGCTATTGCAGGAAACCCGAACTGCGGAAAGACAACTCTTTTTAATCTTCTTACCGGCTCTAATCAGTATGTTGGCAACTGGCCGGGAGTTACGGTAGAGAAGAAAGAGGGAAAATACAAAAATAACGGTGACGTAATTTTTACTGATCTTCCGGGAATTTACTCGCTTTCGCCCTATACACTTGAAGAGGTAGTTGCACGAAATTACCTTATCGGTGAATGTCCCGATGCTATTCTGAATATCGTTGACGGAACCAATCTTGAGAGAAATCTCTATCTTACTACACAGCTTACCGAGCTTGGCATTCCCGTTGTTATTGCAATAAATATGATGGACGTTGTAAATAAGAGCGGTGATAAAATAGATATTGATTTGCTCTCTTCAAAGCTTGGATATAAAATTGTTGAAATATCAGCACTTAAAGGAACGGGCATAGAAGAGGCTGCTGCAGCTGCAATAGAGGCGGCACAAAGCAAGCGCTTTGTTCACAAGCACATCTTTTCGGGCAACGTTGAGCATGCGATTGCGCATATAGAAGAAGCTGCGGTTCACGGTATGCCTGAGGAAAAGCAAAGATGGTATGCCGTAAAAATATTTGAACGTGACAAGAAGGTAATGGAAGAGCTTGATCTCGACCCCAAAAAGCTTGAGCACATTGAAAAGGATATCTTGCACGTTGAAGCGGAATGCGACGACGAAGCCGAAAGCATAATTACAAATGAAAGATATAACTATATCACAACTCTCGTTGCACAGTGCTATAACAGAAAAAACAAGAAGAAAAACACAATTTCCGATAAAATTGATATGATTGTAACCAACAGAATACTTGCAATTCCGATATTCGTGTTGATTATGCTGCTTGTTTATTACATATCTATCGGATCTATTGGCAACTGGACGGTTGGATTTATGAACGATACCGTATTCGGTGAGTGGATAATTCCTTCTGTTTCTGCTTGGCTTGAAAATATAGGCTGTATGCCGTGGTTAATAAGCCTTGTTGCCGACGGTATTTTAGGCGGCGTAGGTTCAGTTCTCGGATTTGTTCCGCAGATGGCTATTTTGTTCCTTTTGCTTTCTCTTCTTGAGGATTGCGGCTATATGTCACGTGTTGCGTTTATTTTGGACAGAGTTTTCAGAAAATTCGGTCTTTCGGGAAAAAGCTTTATTCCCATGCTTGTTGCAACGGGTTGCGGCGTGCCCGGTATAATGGCATCGCGTACCATTGAACAGGAACGCGACAGAAAAATGACGATAATGACCACCGGATTTATTCCTTGCGGCGCTAAAATGCCCATTGTGGGTTTGATTGCTGGAGCATTTTTCGGCGGAAGTGCATTAGTGGCGGTTTCGGCATATTTTCTCGGTATAGCTGCGGTTGTTATTTCGGGATTGATTTTAAAGAAAACAAAGCCCTTTTTGGGTGATCCCGCTCCCTTTGTTATGGAGCTTCCCGCATATCATGCGCCCGTTCCCGCCAATATTTTCCGCACAACTTGGGACAGAGCCTGGTCGTTTGTCAAGCGCGCGGGAACCGTTATTATGGCGGCGAGCATAATTATCTGGATTTTAAACAGCTTTTCTTTTGAAAACGGATTTCATTTCATAACCGAAGAAAACGGCGGTGCATCTGTGCTTGCCTTCATCGGCGGACTTGTAGCGTGGATTTTTGCTCCTCTCGGCTTCGGTAATTGGCAGTCGGCAGTTGCAACACTTTTGGGAATTCTCGCAAAGGAACAGGTTGTAGGAACCTTCGGTACTCTTTCATCAATGGCGAATGCAGATCTTGCAATTTCGGGTGATGCCGCGATTTACGGGACTATTGCAAAGGAATTTTTCGGTGGAAGCGGTCTTGCTGGATATTCCTTTATGATTTTCAACCTTCTTTGCGCACCCTGCGTTGGTGCCATCGGTGCTATTAAAAGGGAAATGAATAACAGGAAATGGACCGTATTTGCCGTTGGATATATGACGGTATTTGCATATTCGATTTCACTTATCGTTTATCAGCTTGGACTGTGGTTTACTCCTGCAGGCGGAAATGTAATTGGAACGGTACTTGCGGTTATTATCCTTGCATTTATTTTTTATTTATTGCTTCGAAAAAACAAAAAAGTAAAATAAGGAGCTGATTTTATGTGGCAAAGTATATTGATTGCCGCAATAATTGCCGCCGCGTTTTTTGCGGTGGTTATAAAAGGAATGATTAACAAGAAAAACGGAAAAAGCTCTTGTTCTTGCGGTTGTTCCTGTGAAAGCTGCGGACTGTGCGGCAAGTATAAACACCAATAAATCAATCGTTTTGAAAACGGAATGATATGAATGGAAAAATATAACGTTAGCGGAATGAGTTGCGCTGCGTGCAGCGCAAGAGTTGAAAAGGCTGTTTCGTCGGTTGACGGAGTGGCCTCTTGCTCGGTTAATTTGCTTACAAATTCAATGACGGTTACCGGAACCGCCGATTCTGAAACAATTATATCTGCCGTTGCAGCGGCAGGATACGGCGCCTCATTAAAGGAAACAGATGATAAAAGCGAGCTTTCGCAAATTAAGGAAAAGGAACTTTCAAATCGAAAAAACAGTTTAAAGCGATTTATAGCCTCTGCCGTAATTTTGCTTGTGCTTATTTATTTTTCTATGGGACACACAATGCTTTCGCTTCCTTTGCCTGATTTCTTTGTAAATAATCCGATTGCGATAGGATTAGCTCAACTGCTTTTGTCTTTTGCTGTGATTATTATAAATTTCAGGATCTATAAAAACGGAGCCGTTAATTTAATAAAGCTGTCACCCAATATGGATTCACTTGTTGCAACGGGATCTCTTGCGGCGTTTTTTTACAGTATGGCAGCTCTGATTTTAACTGCAAAAAGCAGTGATGCGGGTTATTTGCATAACTTGTATTTTGAATCCGCGGCAATGGTTCCTACTCTTATTACACTTGGGAAAATGCTTGAATCCGTTGCAAAAGGTAAAACGACTGAGTCTATATCCGATCTGATGAAGCTTGCGCCAAAAAAAGCAGCTGTAATTCGAAATGAAAAAGAATTATCGGTTAATATTGAAGAGATTTTGGTCGGAGATATATTTGTCGTTAAGGCAGGTGACGCGATTCCTGCTGACGGAACGGTTATCGAAGGCACTGCTTCTGTTGATGAATCGGCTCTTACCGGCGAGAGTATACCCACCGAAAAGGATCTTGGAGCGGTTGTTTATGCCGCAACAGTAAATAAAAACGGATACATTAAATGTAAAGCAACAAAAATAGGCAAGGATACTGCATTTGGTTCAATTATTGAAATTGTAAACGATGCGGCCTCTTCAAAGGCGCCTATTGCCCGTACGGCTGATAAGATATCCGGAATATTCGTGCCGTTTGTTTTTGTGGTTTCGGCTATCACTCTTGCGGTGTGGCTTTTGGTTGGAAATGATTTTGGCGATGCGCTTTCAAAAGCTGTTTCTGTGCTTGTAATAAGCTGTCCTTGTGCACTTGGATTGGCAACGCCGGTTGCGGTTATGGTCGGCTGCGGTATAGGTGCTAAAAACGGCGTACTTTTTAAAACTGCCGCCGCTTTGGAAGAGGTTGGAAAGGCAAAGATTATTGCTTTTGACAAAACGGGAACGTTGACCTACGGAAAACCTGCGGTTACCGACGTAATTGTTTGTTCCGATTATAACGAAAACAAGATGGTTTCCATAGCCGCCTCACTTGAAAAATGCAGTAATCATCCTATTGCCGTAGCTGTTTTGAGCTATTCGCAAGAAAAGGGGATAGAAATTTATGAGCCTTCATCATTTGAAAACGTTACGGGATTTGGAATAAAAGCATCTGTTTTAAATGAGGAATATTATTGCGGAAAGCCGGCATTTGTTTCGGGATATGTAGATATACCTAAAGAAATTTTCTGTAAAGTAGAAGAGCTTGCAAGTGAGGGTAAAACCCCGATAATTCTTGCGGACGGTAAAAAAGTTATTGGAATTATAGCCGTTGCAGACCGTTTGAAGGAAGACAGTGCCGATGCTGTAAAAGAACTGAACAAAATGGGAATTTCCACGGTAATGATATCCGGCGATAATGAGCTTACGGTAAAACGCATAGCTGCAGAGCTTGGAATTTCAAAGGTTTATGCAAACGTTTTGCCCGCAGAGAAGGAAAAAATAATATCAGAGCTTAAAAAACAGGGTAAAACTGTTATGGTCGGAGATGGAGTTAACGACGCTCCTGCACTCGTGTCTTCTGACGTGGGTATTGCAATAGGCGCGGGAGCTGACGTCGCGATTGACTCTGCCGACGTTGTTATAGTTAAAAATAAAATATCTGATATGGTATTTGCCGTTAAATTGAGTAAGGCTACCATTGAAAATATCTATGAAAATCTGTTTTGGGCGTTTGGGTATAATCTCGTTGGCATACCTCTTGCGGCGGGAGCGTTTGTTTCTGTCCTCGGCTGGCAGTTGTCTCCGATGTTTGGCGCGGCGGCAATGAGCGTTTCAAGTGTATTGGTTGTTATGAATGCCCTCAGACTTAATTTGATGAAATTCAATAGTTTAAAGGAGAATAAAGCTATGAAAAAGGTAATTAAAATTGAAGGTATGATGTGTCCCCATTGTGAGGCGCGAGTTAAAAAGCTTCTTGACGGTGCAAACGGAATAACTAATGCCGAGGTTAGTTATAAAAAAGGAACTGCAGTTATTGAAATAGGTGACGGATATGACGAGGTATCGTTAATTGCGCTTATTCAGAATGAGGGCTATAAAGTAATTTCTGTAAAATAAAAAATAACCGCTCAATTTTGAGCGGTTATTTTTTATTTATTATTCACGTTCGAATTCGGCGATGTCCTCGAGAGACATAACGAAATCGGGTGCCGACATTGCGTCAACCAACTGATAAGGCTTTGTGGGGCCTGCAAGTGCAAGACCTTCAAGGGGATTGCTGGTTACGTAAGCGAGAGCTGCGGCAGAAGGCGAAATACCGTATTTTTTGCATATAGAACGCATGGTTTCAAGGCGTTCTATATTTCTTTGCGTAAGAAAACGTTGCTTTGCGGGGCCGTTTAAATTTTCAATGGACTCAAATCCCTTTGAGAAAAAGCCCTTTGCAAGTGAAGAATATGCCATTACTGGCATATTTGCCGATTTATAATACTCTCTTGCTTCGGCGTTCATTGCGGCAACCTCGTTGTCGCCCCAATCTTCTTTTGTTATCTGCGCGGCACTCCAAAGAATCTGACTGATAGAG
>JAZRNU010000118.1:0-5550 GCA_045648325.1 Eubacteriales bacterium
CCTCAGTCAGCTTCCTTTACATAAGGGGGCCTTTTTTAATAAAAAAATGAGCACGCATATCGCGTGCTCATTTTTATTTCCGTGCTCAAAGCAATGATTATACGTTGGTGGAATAGTTGGGAGCCTCTTTGGTGATGTAAATATCGTGGGGGTGGCTCTCTTTAAGTCCCGCAGAGGTAATTCTCACAAACTGCGCGTTTTCCTGAAGTGCGTGAATGTCCTTTGCACCGCAGTAGCCCATGCCTGCCTTTAAGCCGCCAAGAAGCTGGTAAACGGTGTCGGCTGCTGCGCCCTTGTAAGCAACACGGCCTTCAACACCCTCGGGAACGAGCTTCTGCTTGCCGTCCTGGAAGTATCTGTCCTTGCACCCCTCGGTCATTGCGCCCAAGGAGCCCATGCCGCGGTAAACCTTAAACTGTCTGCCCTGATAAATTTCGGTAGCGCCGGTGCTTTCCTCACAGCCTGCAAGGAGAGAGCCGAGCATAACAACGTCTGCGCCTGCGGCGATTGCCTTTGCAACGTCGCCCGAATATTTAATGCCGCCGTCTGCAATAACGGGAACACCGTATTTGGTTGCAACGGAAGCAACGTCGTAAACTGCGGTGATCTGGGGAACGCCGATACCTGCAACTACGCGGGTGGTGCAGATAGAGCCGGGGCCGATACCGACCTTAACGGCGTCTGCGCCTGCATTGATAAGCGCCTCTGCAGCTGCTGCGGTTGCGATGTTGCCGGCAATAACGTCGGTTGAGGGGAATTTAGCCTTAACTCTTTCAAGAGTCTTTATAATGTTTGCAGAATGACCGTGTGCAGAGTCGAGAACCAAAACGTCAACGCCTGCATCAATAAGTGCTTCTGCAGCCTCAAGCACGTCGGGAGTTGCGCCGATAGCTGCGCCGCAAAGGAGTCTGCCACCCTTATCTCTTGCAGAGTTGGGGTACTTAACTGCCTTTTCAATATCCTTTATGGTAATAAGTCCCTTTAAGTTGAAGTTATCGTCAACGATGGGGAGCTTCTCAATGCGATGCTCAGAAAGAATTGCCTTTGCCTGCTCCAGAGTGGTGCCAACGGGTGCGGTGATGAGGTTGTCCTTTGTCATAACCTCGCCGATGCGAACGTCGAAATCGGTAAGGAATCTCATATCGCGGTTGGTGAGAATACCGATAAGCTTTTCGCCCTCGCATATCGGAACACCGGAAATCTTGTATCTTGCCATCAAAGCATTTGCGTCGTTAACGGTGTTGTCCTTCGAAAGGAAGAAGGGGTTTACGATAACGCCGTTTTCACTTCTTTTAACCTTGTCAACCTCGTCAAGCTGTCTTGCAAGACCGAGATTTTTGTGAATAATGCCAATACCGCCCTCACGTGCCATGGCAATAGCCATTTTTGATTCGGTAACGGTGTCCATCGCGGCGGACATAAGAGGAATATTAAGACGAATGTTTTTGGTAAGCGACGTGGTTACGTCAACGTCGCGCGGGATAACGTCCGAAGCGGCGGGAATTAACAGTACGTCGTCAAAGGTAAGACCTTCTTTGAGAAATTTTGCGTTGATATCAGTGTTGACCATCTTTTTATACCTCCGTTTATTTAAGCGAGTTTAATAAATTCTTTTGCAAGCTCTGTGGGATCACCGTTAAAAATTGCACTGCCCACAACAACTACGTCACAGCCCTCGTCGACGATGCGCTTTATGTTATCCTTCTTAACGCCGCCGTCGATCTCGATAAGAGTGTTAAGACCTCTTCTTTCGATCTCCTTTTTAAGGGGTGCGATCTTTTCAAAACAGCTTTCGATAAACGACTGACCGCCAAAGCCCGGCTCAACCGACATAATGAGAACCATGTCAAGAAGATCGAGGTAGGGGAAAACCGTTTCAACGGGAGTTGCGGGCTTTACTGAAACCGCCGCCTTGATGCCGTAAGACTTGATAAGCTTAACAACCTCAGCGGGGTTTTCGGTTGCCTCACAGTGAATGGTGAGGTAATCGGAGCCTGCATCAACAAACTGCTTTATATATCTTTCGGGACGGTCGATCATAAGATGAACGTCCAGAGTCATATGGGTAATTTTGGAAAGAGCCTTGACGACGGGGATGCCTATTGAAATGTTGGGAACGAAGTGGCCGTCCATAACGTCAACGTGCAAAAAGTCAACGCCGCCTGCCTTTAATTTTTCGATTTCGCTTTGCAGATTTGCAAAATCCGCGGTGAGAATTGACGGTGCGAGAGTGTACATTTGATCAGTCCTTTGGTTAAAAGCGCGATAAATAAACATTACCGCAGTATAATATTTATTAATATAATATTTTACACCATTTTTATCTTTTTTTCAAGAACTTTTTTATTTAAATATAAATCTTTTTGTAAAAATTTTCAGCTCAAAGGTATGGAAAATAAAAAAGGCAGGCTTAAAAGCCTGCCTTTTAAAATACAATATGTCTTATTCTTCCTCAGCGTACTGTGCTGCAAGGCGGTCGATGGTGCCGTCGTCAAGCATCTTCTGGAGAGAAGCGTTGATCATGTTAAGAAGCTCGGTGTTGCCCTTCTTAACAGCAATGCCGTACTGCTCACCCTCGAAAGCGTTGTTGTCAACAACGATCTTAAGACCGTCGGTTTCAGCAACGTATTTGTAAGCGGTGATAGAGTCGATAACAACAACGTCGCACTTGTTGTTCTTAAGCTCCAAAACAGCGTCGGTGCCCTTTTTGAAAGCTTCGTAGGTGTAGCCATCGCCGAGCTTGTCAACTGCGAGCTGACCGGTGTAGCCCTGGATAACTGCGATTCTCTGGCCCTTCATGTCCTCAGCCTTGGTGATGGTAGAGTCTTCTCTTACGATCATAACCTGAGTAGCGTTGAAGTAGGGAATGGAGAAGTCAACCTCCAAAGCTCTTTCGGGGTCGATGGTCATACCTGCGATAACAGCGTCAACCTGACCGTTCTGCAAAGCAACGAGAAGTGAGTCAAACTCCATGTTTGAGATAGCGGCCTTGTAGCCGTTGTCGTCGCCGATCTGCTTTGCAATAGCAATGTCGATACCGTCGAATTCGCCGATAACGCCCTTGCCGCCGGGTACGAATTCAAAGGGTGCAAATTCTGCGTTGGTTCCGAATACGAGCTCGGGTCTGTTGTCGGGTGCGGTGCAAGCTGCAAATGCCGAAATAAGCATAGTTGCAACCAATGCGAGAAGAAGGATTCTTGCAAGTTTTTTCATGATTTTTTACTCCTTTTTAAAATTTTTTATTATAAAACCTTGCTTAAGAAAAGTTTTGTGCGCTCATTTTGGGGGTTGTCAAAAATATCGGTGGGCTTGCCCTGCTCAACTACAACGCCGCCGTCCATAAAGAGAATGCGGGTGCCAACTTCTTTTGCAAAGCCCATTTCGTGGGTAACGACAACCATCGTCATACCGCTTTTTGCAAGGCTTTTCATAACCTCTAAAACCTCGCCTACCATTTCAGGGTCAAGGGCTGAGGTGGGCTCGTCAAAAAGAAGTATTTCGGGATTCATTGCAAGTGCTCTTGCAATTGCAATACGCTGCTTCTGTCCGCCAGAAAGCTGTGCGGGATAAGAATCCGCCTTTTCGGAAAGACCAACGGTTTTCAAAAGCTCTCTTGCCTTTTCCTCTGCCTGCTCCTTTGTCATGAGCTTAAGCTTAATGGGGGCAAGAGTAATATTCTGCATTACGGTAAGATGGGGGAAAAGATTGAAATGCTGAAAAACCATGCCCATCTTCTGACGGATTTTATTAACGTCAACCTTGGGGGCGTTTATCTGCTCGCCGTCGATAAAAACCTCGCCGCCGTCGGGCGTTTCAAGGAGGTTAAGGCAACGAAGAAAGGTGCTTTTACCGCTGCCGGAGGGACCGATAACAACGACAACCTCGCCGTCGTTTATCTGCTCGTCGATACCGCGTAAAACGTAGTTATCGCCGAAATTCTTGCAAAGACCGTTTACTTTTATCATAATAAAAACCTCCCTTTAGCGAACGTCGGATTTTCTTAAGCGCTTTTCAACAAGGCCAAGCAAAACCGTGAGAATTTTTATTATAACGAAATAGATTATAGCCGTTCCGATAAGGGGCATAAATGCCTCAAAGGTGGCGGTTTTGATAAAGTCGCCCGCCTTTTGAATATCAACAAGGCCAACGTAACCTACGATCGCGGTTTCCTTTAAAAGGGTGATAAACTCGTTGCAAAGGGCAGGGAAGATGTTTTTAACAGCCTGCGGAGCAACGATGCTCATCATAGTCTGGGCACCCGAAAGACCAAGCGATCTGCCTGCCTCGGTCTGACCTTTATCAATAGAGAGAATACCGCCTCTTATAGTTTCCGAAACGTAAGCGCCGGAGTTTATTGCAAAAGCAATGGCGGCAATTATCCATTTCGACCAGTGAATGTTTGCAAAAACAACGAAATAGATTATCATAAGCTGGGTAACCGAGGGGGTACCTCTGATAATGTCGGTGTATATCTTGCCGAAAAGACGAAGCGGCTTTTTCTTTGAAAGACTGCAAAGAGCGATCAAAAAGCCGATTATAACGCCAAGCACGGCGGCAAGAAGAGTTACTCTCAAGGTAACGCCCATACCGTCAAGAAGCATCGTCCAACGGTCGTTTTTAATAAAGCATTTTTCAAAGGTCTCGGCAACGTCAACGCCCCATGCGGCGATTGCAGCCCAAACGTCAGAAAACCATTTGATGATCTGATCCAATTTACTGCCTCCAGTTCAAAAATCCAGTGAAATAAAATGTATAATTATGTAGTTACATATTATATATGAATTTTTTGTAAATGTCAATAAATATTTTGTTTTATCAAAAAAAGCCGCAAAAAAGCGGCTTTTATGCAAAAAATAAATGGATATGCAGTAAAAGATGTATAAATGGGTAGGCAAAACCGTTTCGCTTACCCTCAAGGGAAAATTCGCAGAAAAGGTGCATAAGGTAGGTAAAATACGCCGTTCAAAGTGATCGTTAAATTGTAGTTTGACTTACAGTAACTTTATAAAAATTTGCACATCGTTGCCTTTTTTGTTTGTATAAATGTATCCATCTGTTTCAAATCCCAACTTATTGTGCAATGCGATACTCGCAATATTATCCAACCTAATTTGTTGTGATATTAATTGGTAGCCCTTGTTTTTGGCTGTTTTCATAGCAAGTATCATGGCCTCTCCGCCAATTCCTTGTTTGCGATAACGTTCAAAAATTTCGGGTCCGCATGAAATAACGGTTGCAGAGTGCTGATATAATGATATCATTCCAACAATTTCGTTGTCTTTTATGATTGCAAACATTTCAAAATATTTACCGGAGAATTCCTTTTCTTCCCATTTTGCAAACATAGTTTTAATTTCGTCTAATGACATATTTGCATTTTGCTTTTGTTGAAATTCCAATGCATCATTGTCTGTGAAATTTCGTAATGAAATCATATTTACCACCGTCAAATTCTTATTTATCGGTAAGCTTATTATATCACACTCTCACGAACAAATCAAGGGGGGGAGCCATGCATATCATCCGCAACTTGTTGCGGTAAGTTTTTAG
>JAZRNU010000119.1:0-7699 GCA_045648325.1 Eubacteriales bacterium
TAAACAGCATGGATATATACAGTCGGTGCCTATGACGATGAGGTCCCACCCGTTCCCATCCCGAACACGGTAGTTAAGCTCATCAGTGCCCACGATACTCGGATGGCAACGTCCCGGAAAAATAGGTCGGCGCCGGCTAAACGAAAACACACAACTTGCGTTGTGTGTTTTTTCTTTTTAATAAAGTTAAAGAGCAGCGTAACCGCTGCTCTTGATTTTATTTCTTCGGAGTGTAAATTCTGATTTCATTAGTTTTTACGTAGCTGACGTCAAGCTCGTCGGCGTAGTGCAGCAAATTAAAGCCTACGTAGCTGTAATTTGCCCAGAAATCCTTGTCAAGACTTATAATTTTCGGAGAAGAAAGAACACAACAGTATTTTCTCATATCTTGCTCGTTGTCTTTACTGTCTATGCTCTTAAACCTTATCGGCACAACGCTTGCGGTATCGTCAAGAATAACCACCGAACCAACCGGAAGCTCATCTTTTCCGAAAAGCTGAGAAGCATAATTTTTGTTTGAGTCAACAACTGTAAGAGCGTTTTCGGAAGCTAAATACATTTTCCCCTTACTCCAGTTAACGGTTACCTTCTCAAGCTTCTCAAAATCAAATCCGTAAGCGTTTAAAACGACGGAATCCTTTGTAAAATCAAGACCGTCGCTCTCGGTGTACTGCGAATTCGTTATCTCAAACGGCTTATTAAGCGCATTTTTAACACACTCTTTTATAACGTGAAGACGTGCCTTTACCTCAGGCTGATCATCGGGAGTCCACTGCATATTATCGGTATTATAGCCGGTAATTGCGCCGAGCCAAGCAAGTCCTACCGAATAGGAGGCGATGCCAAGCTCGAGATGAGTACCGTCACGGTTTAAGGTGTTGCCGATATAGGAGCTTCGTAAGTCCTGGATTACCGTGCCTGAGGGAATAACAGCGGCAATGTCCCCTATAGGAGCAATAATATTCTTTATGTTATTAAAGACGTTTGTCATAAACGACATTTGCGAGCCGCCGTATTCGGCGCCTACGGTTTGATAGCACCACGTCATATTCCAGCAGATCTTGACGTCGGGATTTGTTGCAAGCTCCTTGAATTTGTCAAGAAGAGGCTGTGCGTTTGAAAGACTGTTGGAATCGTAGGTCTTTGCGCTCGCCTGAGCGGTAACGATAATATCCCAATCCTGTGAAGCAATTGCCTCGTTTGAGCTTACGTTGGCACGCCAACTGTAATCGCCGCTGTCGTTATAGTAGTAGCGGTAGCCCTTCGTGCCATTGGTAATATAATCGTAGTGAGTATCAACGTCGCAGCCGCCTCTGTAAAGATGACCGACGATTATCTCATCGTATCTTCCCGTAGCCTTTAAAAGACTCCAAAGGTACTTAACGCTGTCGTCTCCGTAGCTGTTTGAGATGGAAAGGATTTTTATCGATCTTGCAGACATAAAACGTCACTCACTTTAATTGATTTTTTATAATAATAACACATAGAAAATTAAATGTCAATAGATATAAATATAAAGTAGGTTATAAAAAACGCAAAAATCGAAGCTAAAGCTTTAACGGCAAGATATTTTTTAAACGAAAGCTGTTTATCGTTTACAGCGGCAACAGTTTGTAAAAATACGGAAATGCCCGAAAAGGCAAGCACTGCGGCGGCGGAAGCCTTGTAAAATGCAGAAGTCCCGCCGATCCTTCTTATCCCTGCCGTTATCTCGAAAAAACCGTAAAACAGAGGAGAGAGCGGCGCAGGAAGGAGGTAAAACACCCCTGTTGATTCCAAAACGGATAGAATTACCGCGAAAAAAACAATAAAAGCCGAAATATAAGCCATTGTAACCGTGGCACCTTTTACTGAATCGGTAAATAGCGAAATTCCTCGGCTTTTCTCAAAAAAGCATCTGCGCTGGGGAGGAAAATCGTTGAATTTTTGAAAAAAAGAAAGAATAATGCCCGAAATATACGATGATGCAATAACCGATAAATATATAAAAATCCCCACCTTCAACGAACCGAAGCTTCCGATTCCTACAGCTGAGATAACAAACGCGGGGCCGGGCAAATTGCAAATGCCCATAAGAAGCTCTGCATCGGCTTTTGAAATTTCTTTTCTTTGAAAAAGCCCCGCGGCGGAAATCGCACCAGTGGGAAAACCCGAAATAAGCCCTACCGCAAGAGATTCCGATGCGGCGGGAGGAAACTTAAAAATTCTCATAAAGCCGCCGAACCTTCTTGATAAACCGCGCAGTACGCCGCTTTGTGTGGCCGCATTTGAGATTACGAGAAAAGGAAAAATTGAAGGAATAAATCTTTTTATAAGCGAAATTATTGCGTTGTAAGCGGCATCTGCGGTGCTTTTTGAAAATAAAATCAACAAAAAAGCAAAAATGAGTATAAAAACGGCAAGAAAACGAGAGGAAATATTTTTTTTCATAATCAAAACCCTTCAAAAAGCTTTATAAAAGATATGCACGCGGTTATTATTTTATCAGCGCCGAAATATAAATTTAACGGTGATGAAATTGAAAAGAGATAACCTTTCCGAAAATATTTTAACGCGATTTTTTGAAATAAGAGAGGACGTTGCTTCAGACGACGTGCCGCGAATGACGGTGACCGGCAACAGCGAGCTGATAGTTTCGCGGTCAAGAGGAATATCAGAATACGGCTCTGAAAAAATAACGGTTGCGGCAGGCAGATTTTCCGTTATAGTAAAGGGCAGGGATCTTGTTATAACAAGCTATAACTCCGAGGAAACGGTAATAAACGGATTTATAGAAAGCGTGGGGATATCATGAAGCTTTACCGCTATTTTTCACTTATAAAGGGATACTGCTGTGTTACGGTAACGGGCAGGGCAGAACGGGTGCTTAATGCCGCGGCAAAAAAAGGAATAGCGGTGTGGGACGTAACCGAAACAGGTATTGACACCGTAGTTTTCAAAACAACTCCATTGGGAAGCAAAAAGCTTTTGGATATGTCGCTTCCCGTAAAAATAACTGTATCCGACAGGCGAGGTCTGCCGTTTTTTGCAAAAAAATACAGAAAAAGAGCAGGATTTTTGGTTGGCATAATATTCTTGATTGCCTTTTTTTATTTCTGCCTGGCATTCGTTTGGGATATAAACGTTTACGGCAACGAAAAGCTTTCAACAATCGAGATAATTTCAGCGCTTGAAAAGGAGAATATAAAAATTGGAAATCTGCTTTCGAAAATAGATAAGCCATACGCCGAGCTTGCGGTTTTGGTGTCATTTCCCGAAATAAAATGGATACAGATAGAAACGGTTGGTACTACGGTAAACGTATATCTTAAAGAAACTGATATTCCGCCCAAAACGCCTCCCGCAAACGAGGAGCCAACCGACGTTGTTGCCGCAAAGGACGGCGTTATAATTCTCTGCGCGCCCTATAATGGCATGGCAGAGGTAAAAAACGGTCAAACGGTAAAAAAAGGCGATCTGCTCATTTCGGGAAGATATCTTACCAAAACGGAAAACGAAAGAATAGTTCACGCCTTTGGCAAGGTTATGGCAAACACGGTAAACGTAATTGAGGTGACCGTTCCGCTTTGTGATGAAACGGAGGAAAAAACGGGCGCAGAGCATAGGAAAAACAGCATTCGTTTATTTTCCGCAGAGATAAAATTTTACAAGCAAAACGAAATTCCGTTTGAAAAATTTATTTATAAAGAGGAAAAGGTACAGCTTGAAATTTTCGGAATAAAGCTCCCGATCTTTTTAATTTCGCAGGTATTTTACGAAACGAATACGGTAAAAACCGAAATATCGGAAGAAACTGCAATTTTAAAGGCGGAAAATATCGCAAATAAATTGCAATTTGAGCAATTTAGCGGTATAATAGTAAATGACATTGAAAGGGAATATGAAATTGTAAACGGAAGCGTTCATTATGAATGCTATCTTTACTGTACCGAGGATATTGGATTGGTTGTTCCCGTAGATATGAACAGAGAACTGAAGGACAACGAAAGCTGGGGATAAAATGATTTATTTCGGATTTAACGATCAGACCGCTTCAAAAGCAGGCAAGGAACTTAAAAAGGCAATAAAAAAAGCCGCCGAGTCAACCTTGAAGCTTGAAAACGAAAAGAGAAAAGCGGAGCTTTCCGTAACGCTTTGCGACGACGGATATATAAAAGAGCTTAACCGCGACTATCGGGGCAAGGATAAAGCAACCGACGTTCTTTCTTTTCCCGCGTCGGACGATTTGAGCGAAATAAACCCTGATAACGGCGCCTTGGTGCTTGGAGATATCGTTATTTCGGTAGATACGGCTGCCCGTCAGGCAGAGGAATACGGAAATACTTTAGAACGTGAGGTAAGCTTTCTTACCGTTCACGGAATGCTTCATCTTCTTGGATTTGACCACGAAATATCCGAGGACGAGGAAAAAATAATGTTTTCAGAGCAAAAGAAAATAATTAAGGAATTATACGGAGAATAAAACTATGTTTAAAAGCGGAACCGTTGCCGTAACAGGCAGAGCAAACGCAGGAAAATCAACTCTTATAAATGCGCTTATAGGCGAAAAGGTTTCAATCGTTTCGCCAAAGCCCCAAACCACCCGCACCGCGGTAAGAGGAATTTATAACGACGAAAGCTGCCAGATAGTATTTACCGACGTGCCCGGTCTTCACAACTCAAAAACGGGTCTTGGCAGAGAAATGACAAGGGCAATAAACAGCGAAGCCTTTTCGGCAGATTGCGTTTTGTTTCTTCTGGAAGCAAACAGCCGCGGTCTTTTGGAGTCGGAGAAAAAGCTTTTAACCTCTCTTATGCGAGAGGAAATTCCCGTTATTCTCGTAATAACGAAGATAGATCTTTTTGAAAAGAAAAAGATGCTTCCCGTAATTGCCGATGCAACGAGTCAGTTTGAATTCAAAACGGTAATTCCCGTTTCTTCAAGAAAAAAAGACGGTCTTAAGCTTCTTGTAAACGAAATCTGCAGCTTCATTCCCGAGGGTGAGGCAATTTACCCCGAGGACGAATACACCGATCTCACAATGAAGGAAATGCTTTCGGAAACGATAAGAGAAAAGGCGCTTTTACTTCTCGGTGACGAGGTTCCTCACGGAATTGCGGTTGAAATAACCCGATTTGACGAGGGCGATGAGCTTATAAAGGCGACCGCCGAAATATTTTGCGAGAGAAAAAGCCATAAGGGCATAATCATCGGAAAGGGCGGCGCAATGCTCAAAAAGATTGCCGAAAGCGCAAGAATTGATGCCGAAAGAGCATTTGGCGTTAAAATCTTCCTCGAATGCTGGGTAAAGGTAAGAGAGGATTGGAGGAATTCCGAAAGCTCACTTTCGGAATTCGGATTCAGAAAGAAAAGTGAATAAAACCAAAACACCGAAGCCAAAATAAAGGCAGAGGTGTTTTGTATGAAGAAAACTAAAAAAATGCTGTGGTCAAGCTTTGAAAAAAGCGGAAAGATAAAGGATTATCTTGCATATTTAAAGGCGGATCCCGATTTTTTCGAGCTTGAAGCGGCTTACGAATACGGTGAAATTGATGGAAACGAAGATAGTAAAGGGAATAGTCCTTCGGGAAGCGGAATACCGCGAGAGTGACAAAATTCTCACGGTGCTTACCGAAAACGGAAAGATAACGGTAACTGCTCGCGGTGCAAAAAAGCCCACGGGTAAAAACCTTTCACTTTCCTCGCTTTTTGTCTATTCCGAGATGACCTTAAACGTTCAGAACGGAAAATATTACCTTGCGGGCGGAAGCCTTATAGAGAGCTTTTATCCGCTTCGCGAGGACCTTGAACGGCTTTCGCTTGCAGCCGCGTTTGCAGAAATAAGCTCCTACCTTTCGGAAAATGGGGAGGATGCGGCGTTTATGCAAAAGCTCCTTTTGAACTGCCTTTATTTTCTTTGTAAAAAAGAGATAAATATTGACCTCGTAAAAAGTGTTTTCGAGGCCAAATGTGCCGAATATTCGGGCTTTTTCCCCGAATTTGAGGGCTGTGATTTCTGCGGAGAGATAACCGAAACAATGTATTTTGAGCCTGAAGCCTGCGAGCTTTGCTGCCGCAGATGCGCAGAGGATACAAACGCGTTTTTCAAGGTGAATGTGAACGTTTTGGCGGCGCTTCGCTATATCGGCGCAAACGGCCTCTTAAAAGCGCTTAAATTCACCATGAACGATAACGATCTTCGCACCCTTTCAGGCGTCACCGAAAGCATTTTGTGCGCACAGCTCGGAAGACGCTTTGAAAGCCTTGACTATTTCAAAAAACTCAGAATATAAAAGCCGGAAGGGAAAAATATGAGCGATATAATACTTACGTCAAACACCTCAAGGTCGCTTGAATATCATAAAATACTTGAAATATTAACTACATACGCCGTTTCCGATATGGCAAAGGAAATGTGCAAAAGGCTTTTACCCTCAAACAAGATAGAGGACGTTTACAAGTGGCAGTTTGAAACAGATGCCGCACGCGTTATGACCGCGAAAAGAAAAAGCCCGGGCTTTTCAGGCGTTTATTATATGACCGATATAGTGTCCCGCGCAAACGTAGGCTCAATGCTTTTGCCCGAGGAGCTTTTAAGGGTTTCCGCCCTTCTTCGCAACGCGAGATTTGTAAACGAATATTACGAAAACGTAAAGGGAAGCGTGCTTGATTACCTTTTTGACGAGGTAACCCCAAACCCTTACCTTGAGGAAAAAATCGACAGCACAATAATTTCCGTAGATAAGATTGCCGATAACGCCTCGGGAGAGCTTTTTGCAATAAGAAGAAAAATATCGGCAGAGGAGCTTAAAATAAGAGAAACGCTTAACAATCTTATTCGTTCAAAAAGCTTTTCGCAGTATCTTCAGGAGCCTATAATCACCGTTAAGAACGGACGCTATGCGGTGCCCGTTAAAAGTGAAAACCGCCGCGAAATTGCGGGTATGGTGCTTGAAAGCTCGGCAAGCGGCTCCACCGTTTTCGTTGAGCCTGCGGGCGTAATTGAGGCAAACAACAATATAAAGGTGCTTCTTGGCAAGGAAAAGGCTGAAATAGAGCGAATTCTCTACGCCCTCTCGGCAGAGGTATCGAATTTTGGCGACGCTATTGACAAAACCTCAAAGGCACTTGCAAAGCTTGATTTTATCTTTGCAAAGGCATCATATGCCGACAGCTTAAACGCCGTAATGCCCGTTTTGCAAACCGAAACAGGATTTGATTTTAAAAAGGCACGTCACCCCCTTATTCCCAAAGACAGAGTTGTGCCCACCGATATTGCAATAGGCAAGGACTGCAAAATGCTCGTTATCACAGGCCCCAACACGGGCGGTAAAACCGTTTCAATGAAAACGGCGGGCTTGCTTTGCTTAATGCTCCAATCGGGCCTTCATATACCTGCCGCAGAAGGAAGCTACGCAAGCGTTTTCAATAACGTTTACACCGATATCGGCGACGAGCAGTCTATCGAGCAGTCACTTTCCACATTCTCCTCCCACATGACAACAACTGTCAAAATGCTGGAGGAATGCGGCGAAAACACACTGCTTCTCTTCGACGAGCTTGGCGCGGGAACAGACCCGATCGAAGGCGCGGCTCTTGCAATGGCGATCATTGAAGAGGTAAGGGAGAGAAAGGCACTTTGTGCCGCGACGACGCACTATGCTGAACTCAAGGTATACGCGCTCAACACGGAAGGCGTTTCGAATGCGGCCTGCGAAT
>JAZRNU010000120.1:0-8919 GCA_045648325.1 Eubacteriales bacterium
AATAGTTACCGATAGTCAGCATACCGGAGGGCTGAACGCCGGAAAATACGACTTTTTTATCCTTATACATAACGGTGTCCTTTTCATTCTTGGCTTTCCTAATATTATACATCATACAAAGATTTGTGTCAAGGCAGACAAAAAGAAAGCCGTGCAAACGCACGGCTTTTCATTTGAATTTATGAAACGTTGTTTTTGAAATATATCGCCTCAACAGAGGTAAAGCCCTCCGATGCGCTTCCGCCCGGGGAAAGTGAAAAGTCCCCCGTAAGCGACTCCTTAACGGAAAAGTTATTCATCGTAATTCCGCCCGTGTGCGAAGATCCGTTTGCAAGCGAAAGCGAAAAGCTCATAAAAACTCTCGCATTTTCGTTGTCACCCGCCGCGGAAAAAGAAATCCTTGCTTCGGTAACGTTTTTGAAAACGTTATCCTTTCCTGCGGTGCGGAAAACGAATTCACCGTTTTCGTTAAAGAAAAACGCGGCGCCTATGGGGTTATTTTTAACGTCGTCAACCGATTTTTCCTCAACTCCGTCAGCCGAAGGTAAATCGCGAAGCACAAGGCTTTGAAAAAGGTTGATGTCAATACTGCTGTCGGCGGCGTCGTAACCGTTTGAAAAAAGCTTTTCACCCGAAACGAGAAGGGCAACCACCGCGCCCGAAAGAACTACCAAAATTGCACAGCAGGCGATCATTTCGGTTAAGGTAAAGCCTTTTTTACTCTTCTTCAACTTCATCGTAGTTAAACGCCCCCTGTGTATTAGATGCATAGCCCTTAACCGTCACGCCGTTGTAGGTAAGGGTAATTTTCCAGCCGCGCACGACCTCTCTCTGATTGCCCGCACCGTCTTCGATAATGCGGTTATCGGGCTCTAAAACCAAGCCGGATTCGTCGGTTTCAAGATAAGCGGCAAGCTTATCAAAATCGGGAGTCCAGGTTTTTTCCTCGTCCTCGCCCGATTCAATAAGATATCCTGCCTCGGTGCCGCCCGAAAGAAGGGTAATCGCAATATCAAGCTTTTGCGAGGCGGCGCTCAAAGCAAATGATTTTTCGTAATTTTTGTCAATGGAGTTATTTGCCGAAATAAGAAGCGAAAGCACGCCCGTTGCAAAGAAAGCAAGTATAACGGCGCCGAAAACAACCTCAACCAGGGTTACACCCTTTTTGTTTTTTGAAGAGAAGATTTTCATTGCATTTTTCCTCCTCCAAATCCGCTTGCGCCGGGAGTTCCGTCAAATATTCCCGTGTCAACAAAGGAGTATCCCATAGAACCGTCGCGGTCGATAATTCCGGTGTAATCGTCAAAGGTGCTCTCATCTGCGTGGTATGCCGAGGGATTTTTGGCAAGGTCAAGAAGGCTAAAGCCGTTGTCCTCGTCGATGTCAATGCCCTCGATGAAATAAAATCCCTTGGGAATGGTGTAGCTTTCAACCTTTGTTCCGCTAAAAATACCTTCATATACTGTGTTGTTTATCACAACGTCGTCCTCAAAATGTAAGAGCACGCCGGTGTAAAATTCAGCGGTATTGTAGGTGAATATTATGAGATATTCCTCCTCGGTATATCCACTTTCCTGGTTGTAAAAATAAATTCCTGTTTGCGTTTCTACGTCGCTAAACTCAATCTGATTTACGTTTTTGTCAAAAACCACGTAGTTTGCGTAGAAATTTATTTTGCTCGGAAGGCTTGAGAGCAGTCCGCCGTGATCCTTCGTAATATCCAGAATTCCGCTTGTGCCGCCTGTAAGACGAAGGTATCTTTCCGCAATGGCAATACGCTTGTTATTAAGGTCGTCTGCGGTGTAGGTAACCTGAAGACTCTGCTTTGCGGTTTCTGCCGAAGCAAAAAGGTCAATGCCGCTTTCATATCTCACGATTTCAGGCTTTTGCTTGAATTTGTAGTTTGTCAAAACGTCTTTGTTTTCGGAATGGCTGTAATCAACTATATAGGTGATTCGCTCAAAGTCAACCTGCATCGTCTTGGAGCTGTAATCGTCAACGCCGAAATAGTTTTTAATGGCGTTTACAAACTGCTCCCACGCGCTTCCGCTGAGATTATCTTTGTTTTCGGTAATGGTATGAAGATCAAGCTTAACACCGCTTGCGTTCTGCACAAGGTAATAGCAGTCAAACGAGGTGTAACGCGAGTAAAGGGTGAGATTGTGCGAAATGTTCGTTCCGATTGTTTTGTCATCGGGATTTGCATTGTTATAAGGCTTACCCGCTATGAGAATTCTGTTTGCGGTTCTCGTAGAGTCGCCTGCTGTGTCGGTAAGATAGGCGCAAACAACGTATTTAATAGCGCTGTTCGAGCTGCCCGACTGCATAACACCGTTCTTTGTCCAGCCTATTGCCTCGCCCGAAATAATGTGAGCAAGCTGCTCCTGACTTGCATAGGCGATGTCAAGATTTATAACGGGATACAATTTGTCATTGGCATACCCGATAACGGTATTTGCAAACTTAACCGAGGTAATGTTTCCCTTGTTGTCGGTTAAAATCTCGGTGCCGTTTGCATAAGCGCCCTCACTGTCGCGGCATTTCCAATCGCTTGCCTTTTCAGGGGTAACCTTTAAAAGGTCAACGTCCTCGTAACGGGTGGGAATAACGTAAAAGTTGTACTTTTCAAAAACCACCTCGCCGTTTGCGTTGTAAACGTCCTGCACGAAAAAGGCAAGGGTGCCGAGATTATCGTTTCTGTTGGTATAAGGCTTTAAATGAATTTCTCCGTTTTCGGCAAGATATTTTGAGCCTATAACGAGAAGATCGGCTTCAAGATAAATACGGGTGTTGCCGGTGTCAAAGGCGTATTCGCTGCCCATAAAATAAAGCGATTCGCCCTTGATTCCGGAGCCAACGCGGTTATTTACCTCTTTATCGGTTATCGTAAGAGCTCCAAGCTCTATAACGTGAGAATAACCGTTTTCATTGTAAGAAGCCAAAACGGTGTAGCTGCCGTTTGTGGGTGCGGTGGTTTCGTTGAATTCGGGAATGGGTGACTCGTCAAGATATATCTTGAGATTTTCAAGCTCCGAAAGATTGTATTCACTTGTGTAAAACTCCGCGATTTCCTTAAGAGTAATGCCCTCGTCCCTTGTAAGGTTCTTTTTGGTAATTGTTCTGTCTGCAATAGCCGCCTCTATTGCCGAGGTGTTGCCCTCGGTTATTTCAACGAAATAGACGTTTTTACTGCTTCCGTCATAAAGGGCGTTAGTGTTTTCAACCTTAACGTAAAAGTCTTTCGTTCCGGTTCCGATAACCTCGTCAGAAGAAGACTGATATTCATAGTAGTAGGTAGTGCTTAATCCCAAAAATCCCTTTTTGCTCTTTTTAACGTAATTTGCTCTTATTCTGGTATATTCGTGGCTTGAATAAAGGGTATTGTTATAATAAGTGAATTCTGTGGCAGCTCCCGTGGTAAGAGAATATGAAAAAACTGCTTCCTTTTCCTTTGAAGTGTTATTTGCCGAATTCTTACTTGCCGATAACTCATCGTCCCAATCGTAGCTTACGCTGAAATTGGATTTAAGCCCCACTCCGCCGTAAGAAAGAGTGTATTTGTTGTTTCCGAGCGCATCGGCGATCCAACCTGTTGAAACAAGACCGGTGCTTTTGTCGGCTGCTTTCTTTTTCTTTAAGGAGTTGCTTTCAATGGTAAGATAATAGCTCTTATTGTTACCCAAAAGCATATATTGCTTGCCTGCTTCAAGCGTTGTGGCAACGGGTGATTTATCAAAATACTGATATCTGCCAACGTATTTAACCTCGGCATCATATCTTATCGTATGGGTGGTTTCATCAACGTAAGCGGGAATGTAGCAATAAAAATACAGGCAATATGCATCGTCTGAAATTCCCAAAGATGTCCCGTCTCTGTCGGGATAAAAAACGTTCGATGTTTGCCATACAACGTCGCTTCCGTCGGGCTTGGTTGAAATGCCGTATCTTACCTTATCGTTGTTCTTTATTTCGGTAAGCTTAACTTCAAATTGTTCATCTCGTCCGAACAACGTACCGTCGAGATCAACTGTTTCTGCACTTTCGATCTTTACCGATGAAAGATAGCTCTTGTTATCAACCGTCCACCCCACATTTCCCGTTGAGGGGTTTGCAACGTCGCCGGTAATAGGAGGCGCGATCGCCGTGGTTTTGAAAACGGCGGGGAAATTAAGAGCATCACCCATAATTTTTCCGTCTTCCAATGAAAGAAGCGTTTCCGTAAAGCTTGGGCTGTATTTCGTGAAACGGTTGTTTTTCTTTTCGAAATAGTTATCATAGGTAAGACTGCTGTCAATAATAAGGGAGCTTTCCCATACGGTAGATGCACCGAGCTTGCCGTCAACAAGCACAAAGTCCGAAAGGGGAAGCGCCTTGCTCTTTTTATACGATTCGGGATAAATCATCAAAGAGGTGTTCGAGGGCACGTAATCAACGGTGTAAGAAAAGGTAAAGCTTCCGTTGTTAAAACATTCCACCGTTATTTTGTATTCCTTGCTGTTACCGCCGGGCTTTTTAACGTGGCAGATTGCGGCAACCTTGTTGCCGAATTCATCTTTTCTGGGAGTACCGCCCGTTTGCTCGGAGCCGTCAACGATAACGTATTTATTATAGGTGGTTTCGTCATCCGATTTTATAAGCGTTTCAAAATCGTAAGCCTCATCGCCCTTTAAAACGGCAAAGTTTTCGGGAAGTCCTGTGGCAACCATGACCGCAAGCTCACTTTTGGCATACTCAATAGCCGAGCGTGCGTCAACGTAATTCTCCTCATAGAGCGACGCCTGATTTGCGGTAAGGCCGTGCGCAAGCATAACGGGCATAAGCGCAACGGTCCACATAACCACTGCCGTTCCCACGGCAATTACCATGGGAAGCGATGCTCCTTTTTTGTTTCTATTTAATTTCTTGAAAAATATTTTTTTCATGTCAAAATCCCTTCTCATCAAGGAAACCCAAGAGGTAAAAAAGCGGCTACCTATCTATTATAGTATTATAACAGTTATCTCATAAAAAGTCAATAAATCAATAGTGGCAATTAACTGAAAATTAACTTTTACTTGACAAAGAGAAAAAATGGGTGTAAAATAATAAAGTGACTTTAATACCGAAAGGAAAAAACAGAAAATGAAAAAGAACAATAAGAAGGGCTTTACCCTTGTAGAACTCGTTATCGTAGTTGCAGTTATGGCAGTTTTGATTGCAGTTGCAATCCCCGTAATCGGTAACATTACCAATAGCGCACAGTCTGCTGTTGACGAATCCAACGCACGTACCATCGAGAGCATGATCAAATTGAGCGAAGCAAAGCTTTCCTCTGACGTAGTTGCTACCATTGATGGCGGTGCCGTTACCTTTAACTATGATTTAAATAACGACGGTACCGCTGAAGAAGTTACATATAAAGATTTTGTACAAGCTGAAATTGCTGCTGCAAAGCTCGGTATCACCGGAACCAGCAGCGCAAGCAAGTATTTCTATTATGATATTTCTTCTGGCAACTGCTTTACCAAAGAAGCAAGTATTGCTGCGGGCGACCTTATAATTGCTTTTGATGCAGCAGGTAGTGTAACTGTAACAGTTAAAAGCTGATGTAACTGTATAAATTTCAGCTAAACACATTTAGACCTTATCGGATTTGCCGTGTGGTTCTGCTTCGGTAGGATGCCGCTTAGCCTCCACCGTTTGCAAAGCCCCACGGCATACTTTTTTTAAAGGCTTGCCCATCCGTGTCGGATAATAACGACGGATGGGTAGTTTGGATTTTAAGACAACCGCTATCCGAGGTTGATTGGAGGCAAAAATGACTCATATTGCAGTAATGTTATACCCCGACCGCATAGGAATTGCACGTGTCGGAGCAGTTGGCAAAAAGCCCTCTTACGCTCCGCCTATGTGGCTTGGCGATATAGACGTATTAAAGCTTGTTTCAGAGCCCTCGCGCCTTGCCGAGCTTATAAGAAACGAGATCGGCGGCGACGAAACCGTAAGCGTTTATCTTCGCATCTGGCCCGCGCTTTGCAACAACGTTTTATTCTCGCACGCAAAGCACAAGGCAAAGGAGATAGACCGTCTTCGCTTTTCCGAGCTTGAAACGGTTTTCCACGGCCATCATGACGAGCAATACGTAACCGATTACCCCATAGATAACGGCAAATATTCCTTTGCGGGCAAATCAAGGCACATTCTTTTCACTGTGCCTCGTCGCACCGTTGACGCAATGCGTCAGGCGTTTGAGGTAAAAAAGCTAAAGCTTTCTGCCGTTGTTCCCATGAGTATTTCCTTTGTGGAATCTGCTGTGAGATTTTGCGAAATGGCAGAGGGGACCACCGCATTGGTGCTTTTTGACGATGCCTGCACCTCAATTGCCCTCGTTCAGAATAAGAGCGTGCGCCTTTTGAGAACAGTTGCACCCGGCGCGCAAAGCCTTCTCGAAACCTTTTGCGATATAACCGGCCTTACCGCGGCACAGTGCCGCAGAATAATATGCGCCTCCGAGTCATCGGAGCTTGACAGAATTCTCGACAAAGCTCCCATGCTAAAGGACGCAATATACGGCACCTGCAACCGCCTTTGCTCCGAGCTTGAAAAGGCGGCAAAATCGCTTGATGCCGATAATCCCAAAATTGACCGCGTAATAATCGGCGGCTCACTTGTAGGAAACGAAAAGCTTGCGGCATATATAGGCGCAAGCCTTGCAACGGAGTGCATTACCGTTGAAAAGGCTGTTTCGCAGAAAAATGCAAGCGAGCTTTGTATAAGAGAAGAGGATATCACCGCGGTATTTACCTTGGGTGCCGTTACCTTCTCGAGCTGTGACCTTCTTTCCGAGTGGAGAAAAAAGCAAAACGATAAAAAACAGCAAATCGTAATGAGCGCAGCCCTCGTTGCCGTTGCCGCAGTGCTCATGGCAATTACCCCCTTTCAGTTAAATCAGCTCAAAAAGGAAAAACAGGCGGCAGAGGATATCCTTAACCGTGCCGAATACCTTTCAATTCTTGAGTTGATTGACGACAGATCCGATGCAAACCGCGACAAAACGGCTCTTGCAAAAGCAATAGAAAATCTCCCCTACAACACCTCAAAGGTCATCTCAATGATAGAAGAGGTCACCGAAATTACGGGAAGATTTGGCAGACTCAGCGAAATGAGCGTAAGCCGAACCAACAATAAAATTTCATTTACCTTTACCACCGAAAGCTTCGATACCTATCTCGAGTGGCAAACGGAGCTTGAAAAGAGCGGACGCTTCTCCTTCGTATCTGTTCCCACCTTCACCAGTGCGGGAAGCAGCTACGTTGTTAGGGCAGAGGTCACTTCGCCTGATTTTGAATTAAAGGAGGCAAAATGATGGATATTTTAAAGAAACTCAAAAAGCTGTCGTTGCTTCCCGTTGTGGCGGTATCGCTTTTGCTTGTGCTTCTCATCTACTATTTTCAGTATATGGTGCCCGCACAAAACGAAATGAACCGTATCCGCACCGAAATTGCGCTTCTTCGCGCACAGATTTCAACGGTCAACGGCTATATAAACAACAGCGAAGGCCTTGTAAACGAAATCAATTCCACCCTTGCGGAGATAGAAGAGCTTAACAAAAACGGCTACACAAACGCGTCAAACGTAAACTCCGTAATCAGCAAGGCAATAAAAGACAATAACGTTACGCTTCACTCTATTTCTCTTGAAAAAGCCACCGTTTCAAACGGCGTGTCAATGCTTCCTATCAAAATAGACTGCATCGGCAAGAGTGAGGACGTATTCAGCTTCATTGAATTTTTTGAGAAAAATACCGACGGCGCATATATTGTTCAGTCGTTGCAGACCGAATATACCTCAACCTACTGCACCGCAAGCATTGTATTGCACCTTTGCACGCCTGCGAAATAAGGCGGTGCCGAAATGGGATTTTTATTTGCGGCAATAGCTGCGGCGCTTGGCTTTTTGGCGGTTTTTGTTTTAAATAAAATGCCCGAGCGCTCATTCTGCGACTACGGCGAGGAGCCAACCGAGCTTCACAAATCGCCACGCTTCAGTTACCGTTTACACGCGGTTGTTTTGGCGCTTTTTGGTGCAATTACAGGCTATTTGCTGTATAGAAACGTTGAAATTGCGGCAGTCGGAGCAATTTTAATAATATTTTGTACCCTGCTTTTTGCCATTGCGTTATCCGACGCCAAATATTTTATAATTCCCGATGAGCTTGTCATAGCAAGTATTTTCCCCGCGCTGGCGGCGGCAATAATAAAGGCCGCGGCAACGGGCGGCATAGTTTCGTGGCTTTCGCCTCTTATAGGTGCGGCAATCGGCGGCTTCGTCATTGCGGCAATAAATCTCGTTGGCAGACTCATTTATAAGCGCGACGCCCTCGGTATGGGCGACTTAAAGCTTATGGCGGCCTGCGGACTTGCCCTTGGCGGTATTGGCACGGTAGTTTCGCTTGTAATCGGAGTTGTCACAGCAGGCGTTTCGTTTGCCGTTTTAATGCTTTTAAACAAAACAAAAGGGGAGGAATACCGCCCCTTAGGACCCTATCTTATCTTTGGTACGGTGGCGTTTTTGGCGCTTCGTCCCTGGATTTTTGCGGCGATTGATTGGTATATTTCGTTGCTTAGTTGAAAAATGGAGGAGATATAAGTGAATCCGTTTAATAAGAAAAAGAATTTACAGGAAGAAAATTCCGAAGCGGTTGAAAGCACCTTTGAGCAGACCTCTGCCCTTACCGTGCCCGACGTAAAGCAGGTTGACCTTTACAGCACGAGAGTTGAGGAGGAAGCTCTTTCTCTTATTCCCGAGAATATTGCAAAGGCAAACAAAATGCTTCCGCTTTATTTATCAAAGGATAAAACGGTTCTTTTCGTTGCAATGGCAGATCCGAAAAACGAAGACGCCGTTAACAACCTCGGTGTTTACACGGGGCTTCGTCTT
>JAZRNU010000121.1:0-14342 GCA_045648325.1 Eubacteriales bacterium
ACCGTTTTTGTGAGCGGCGTAAACGATTGCGGTTTCGGTGGGATCGCCTATATGCTGCTCCTTATCACCCTCAAAAACAACCGAGCCGTCGCAGCAAAGTGCGCCGTACAGAAGAAGCTTTTTTGTTTCCTCCGATACCGAATCGGTTATATCCTCGGTGTCGGTTCCGTTATCGAGATACGCCTTTACGAGAGTCATTCTGTTCTGGGTAAGGGTTCCCGTTTTATCGGAGCAGATTATAGAGGCGCTTCCGAGCGTTTCAACCGCGGGAAGCTTTCTGATAAGTGCGTTTTTCTTAACCATACGCTGAACGCCGATTGACAAAACGATGGTAACTATTACGGGAAGGCCCTCGGGGATTGCCGAAACGGCAAGAGATACGGCAACCATAAATATCTCCATGGGAGGGGTGCCGCTTGCCATGCCGACAACGAATATTACCGCGCACGCCGCAAGTGCTACTATGCCGAGGTATTTTCCAAGCTGTGCAAGCTTTTTCTGCAAGGGGGTCTGTGTTTCGTTTTCATCGGAAAGAAGGTTTGCGATCTTACCCATTTCGGTATCCATTCCCGTTGCGGTGACTACCGCTGTGGCAGTGCCGTAGGTTATGCTGCAGCCCGAAAAGACCATATTCGCACGGTCTCCCAAAGGAGAATCCTCCTTTACCGTGGCATCGGCATCCTTTTCCGAGGGGACCGATTCGCCGGTAAGAGCAGATTCCTCACTCTTTAAGCTTACGCTCTTTATGAGGCGGGCATCGGCGGGAACGAAGTCGCCTGCTTCAAGCTTTATGATATCGCCCGGGACAAGCTCTGCGGCTTCAACTATCTTTTCCTCGCCGTTTCTTATTACCCTTGCGTGTGGTGCCGACATATTTTTAAGGGCGTCAAGCGCTTTTTCTGCCTTGCCCTCCTGATAAACGCCCATTACCGCGTTTACGATTACTATAAGGAGAATGAGAGCAGGCTCGAAAAACTCCTTGGGATTTTGTTCAACGCAGGCAACGGTAAAGGATACTATTGCCGCCGCGATGAGAATAAGGATCATAACGTCCTTAAACTGCTCCAGAAATCTGATAAGCGTTGATTTCTTTTTCTTTTCCTTAAGCTTGTTGTAGCCGAATTTTTCGCGTTTTTCCTCAATCTGCGCCGAGGAAAGACCGCTTTTTACATCGGTTTCAAGCTCTTTTACAACGTCGGACGCCGACTTTGTGTGAAATAACATTTTTGTTCCCTCTCTTTAAAAAAGATTCCCGTGTGTAGTATATGCTTCACACGGGATTTTTTTCGTTATTTGGCAAAATTCCCATGTGAAATACATGAGTCTTGCAATTTAAAGCAAGACCGGACCGTTTTAAAGGTCGATTGACGGCTTGCTGCGAAGGATTCGCTTGCTACTCCCTCATTTTTTTACGGTCTTATTTTATCACACCGTATTCGTCTTGTCAATAAATTATATGTTAATTTTATGCAAAGAAAAACCAGATATAGATATATGCGGGGATTACAGCGGCAAGAGTAAAGGGAATTCCTATCTTGAAGAAATCCTTTGACTTTACCTCGTAGCCCGCTTTGCGGAGAATGCCTATACCCGTGATGTTTGCCGATGCGCCTATGGGGGTGCAGTTTCCTCCGAGCGTTGCGCCGGTGAGAAGTCCGAAATAAAGCACGGTGGGGTCAATTTCAAGCGCCGCCGCAAGGCCTGTTACAACGGGAAGCATTGTTGCAACGTAGGGGATATTATCAATAAACGCTGAAATTACAACCGAGCCCCATACGATTATCGTGTAAAGCACGAATACGTTTCCGCCGCCAAAGCTCTTTAAGAGATTTGCTATTTCATCGATAACTCCCATGTGGGTAATTCCGCCGATTACAAGGAAAAGTCCGAAAAGAAGGCCGATTGTTTCAAAGTCAATTGACTTAAAGGCATCTATGGCAATTCGTTTGCCTTCTTTTTTGTATTTTATCAAGGTGTAAACAAGTCCTATTGCAAACAGAGCAAGGCAGATAAGTCCGTTTGTTACAGAGGGCTTATTGGGAATAAACGATGCGAGAATGAGAAGCACTACAGTGCCGCAAAGAAGCACGGTGGGAACGTAATCGTTTACCTTGGTGCGGGTAGCACCTGTGTTTATGCGCCCCTTTTCTTTTCTGAAAATAAATGCAAGGATAATTGCGGCAAATACTGCGCCTATCTCAACGGCAAAGAACATGCCGGGGCTTCCCTTATACCAGAAGAAATCAAGGAAGCTCATATCGGCGTAGGAGCCGAGCATTATGGCGGTGGTGTCACCCACAAGGGTCGCCGCACCCTGAAGATTTGAGGAAACGGCAATGCCGATGATAAAGGGAACGGGGTTTGTCTTAAGCTTTTTGCATATCTCAAGCGCTACGGGGGCAACCATCAAAACGGTTGCAACGTTATCCACGAATGCCGAAATAACGCCCGCAAAAAGCGAAAGAGCAACCGCCGCCCACATTACGTTTGGCACCTTTTCCATAACGAGATCTGCAAGAAGCTCGGGCATTTTGCTCTCGATAAAAAGGGCAACGAGTCCCATCGTGCCGGCAATCATCATAAGAACGTTAAAGTCGATGGATCCGAATATTTCGTTTAAGGGAAGCATTCCCGTTACGATGAAGATGAGAGCCGAGCCGAGGGCAATATAGGGGCGGTATTTGCTGAATACCAGCATTGCCACGTAGGTTACGGCAAACAAAATAAGAGCGTAGATCATTTTTTTACTTCACTTATCTTTCTATTTTATATTTTTCGGCATAAGCCGTGTATTTCTCATTGAATCCGCTTTCCTTTTCCTTCATTTTGCGAAGTGAAGAATGAAGGGTAAGATCGTTGTGGGCGGCATCGATAACACAGCCCGCCACGTTTGAGCAATGGTCCGAAATGCGTTCGAGGTTTGTAAGAATATCGGACCAGACAAAGCCCGTGTCGATGGTGCAAAGACCGCTCTGGAGTCTTTCAATATGACCGCTTCGCAATTCATCCTTAAGTCCGTCGATGACCTGCTCAAGGGGTTCAACGGTTTTTGCCGCTTCGACGCTACCTTCCATAAACGCTTTTTCGGTGTTTTCCACGATCTCGTTAACAGCGGAAATAAGCACGGAAAGCTCGTTTTCCGCCTTTTCGGAGAAGGTTATTTCCTTTTTCTTCATTTCCTCCGCAGATTCGGCAATATTTACCGCGTGATCGGATATTCTTTCAAGGTCGCCGATGACCTTCAAGAGCTTTGCCGCCTCGGCGCTGTCGTGAGAAGATATTTTATTTGCGCTGAGCTTCACGAGATAGCTTCCGATTATATCCTCGTAATGATCGGCCTTTTCCTCCGCTTCCTTTATTTCATCAAAAAGGTCGGGCGAAAAGCCGTTAAGGCAGGCCGCCGCTTTTTTGACCGATGCGGTTGCATCGGCAAACATATCGACTGCAAGAGAGTGGCATCTTTCGAGTGCGACCGCGGGAGTTGCAATAAGGCGCTCGTCAAGCTCCACCGCCTTTTCCGGTGCCTTGGTGTCGCGCACAAGCTTATATGCAAGCTTTTCAAGCAAGCCCGATGCGGGAAGAAGCAAAAGAGTGCAAAGGACATTAAAGGCGGAATGGGCAACGGCTATGCCCGCAAGGGTCGCCGATTCGTCAAAGAGAGCGGGACTTGCCACTACGTCAACTATGCTGAATACCGTAAGCCATATAAGAGTGCCTATCACATTGAAGGAAAGATGCACGAGTGCCGCTCTTTTTGCATTTCGGTTGGTTCCGAAGGATGCTAAAATTGCGGTTATGCAGGTGCCTATGTTCTGACCCATTATTATAGGAATTGCGGCTCCGTAGGAAACTGCGCCCGTCATTGCAAGAGCCTGCAAAATACCGACAGATGCAGAGCTTGACTGAATTACCGCAGTAAGAAGTGCGCCGACCAAAACTCCCAGAACGGGGTTTTTAAAGAGCAAAAACAGCTCGCCGAAGGCAGGTATGTCGGCAAGGCCCGAAACGGAATCGGTCATTGCGTCCATTCCGAACATCAGAACGGCAAAGCCGAGAAGAATTACTCCGATATCCTTTTTCTTATCGCTTTTAAAGAACATATAGAGGATAACGCCGATAAGCGCCAAAACGGGAGTAAATGAGGTGGGCTTTAAAAGCTTCAAGAAAATATTATCGTCGGAAAGTCCTGCAAGGCTGAGTACCCACGCCGTTACCGTGGTGCCGATATTGGCGCCCATTATAACGTGGATCGCCTGGCGGAGAGTCATAAGCTTTGAGTTTACAAATCCGACTACCATTACAGTCGTAGCCGAGGAGCTTTGAATTACCGAGGTAACTCCGAGGCCTGTAAGGAGTCCCGCAAATTTGTTGGTGGTAAGCTTACCCAAAACGGTTTGCAGCTTACTGCCGGCACGGCGCTCAAGCGCCTCGCCCATAATGCTCATTCCGAAGAGGAAAAGGCAAAGGCCGCCGATAAGGGATAACACGTCAAAAACAGTCATACAGATTCCTTTCCTTGAGGCTTGGCTGTTTTTTTAACAAAAAGTCCCAAGAAGACAGACTTCTCGGGACCGTTTTTTACTGTTAAACAAGCCCCATGTTAGCACATGAGTCTTGCAATTTAAAGCAGGTCCAGACTCTTTTTCAAGAGCAGTGGTGTTGGACGTGCTACGATGGTTTCGCTTGCTACTCCCCCATATTTGACGAAGCTATTTTAACATATTATTATAATATTGTCAATATTTACTCTGCTTTTTTCTTGAGAAAGCCACAGAGAGCGGTAAAGCCGAGCGCCGCGATTATACCGCCGATTATGCAAATTACGTTTACAAGCCACGAATCAAGGAATTTATCAAAGGGGATAACCATTATCGTGGTGGCAAGCACAAAGCCGAGTATGCAGTGCGATGCTATTGAGTGGAATTTATCGAATATAAGCTTCATTACCTTTGAAAGAAGGAGGAAGCAGATAACCATTGCAATTCCTATGGGAATAACAACCGAGAAGTCAAGCTTTGAGATACCCTCTGACATAGGCTCGTAAATTCCAAAGAAAAGAAGAAGGGTCGAGGAGGAAAAGCCGGGAACGATAAAGCTAAGTCCCCACACTATGCCGCAGACAAGGTAGCCGATAAAGGTGGGCGCAATGGTAAGCTGCCAGACGTTTTTGAAGATGTAAAACACTGCGGTAATTGCAATAAAGCTTATTATCATTGCAATAACCGAGCCCTTTGTTCTGCCTTTTTCGCCCGCTTCCTTCCACAAATCGGGAACAGTGCCGATTATAAGACCGACAAACGCGCAGAGCACCGCGCTTTCAAAGGTATTCAAAAGCCAGTTGGTGACGCCTGCAAACAAAACGAAGCCAACGCCCGCACCCGCTACGAAAAACATAAGCATAAACCAGTATTTTTTAATATTTTTAAAGGGGTTTGAAAGAACCTCCAAAAGAGGGTTGTACATTCCGAAGGCATAGCAGAGAGTGCCGCCGCTTACACCGGGGAGAATTGCGCCGATACCTACGATTATGCCCTCAAGTATCCAGACTATCCAGAGAAAGATGCTTTTTTTATTCATTTCAGACCTTTTTCCTTTCACTTTTTTAAATTCTAATAGATTATACCATTTTTTATTCCTTTTGCCAACTGTTTTTCGGTTAATTATTTTATATTTTTTCAGAGCAATAAAAGTCAGCAATTTTTTGACATTGTTTTTTTCATTTTGTTATTGCTTTTATAAATTAAATAGTGTATAATTTAAAAAATCCCTATAAAAAGGCGGTTAAAAGAAATGAGCAATAACGTTATTTATGATTTCAAGCTTATGGGCGACGAGTATAATCCCGTCGTTATGTGGTATTGGATGGACATTACCACGAAAAAGGAAATCGAATTCCAGCTTGGCGAGTTCAAGAAGATGGGCATTTACGAATATTTTATTCACCCGATGTTCGGTCTTCGCGACGATTATCTTGAAGACGAGTTTATGGAGCTTATCGCTTTTGCGGTTGAGGTTACCAAAAAGCTCGGAATGAAATTCTGGATCTACGATGAGTACAACTGGCCCTCCGGCACCGCGGGCGGCAAGCTTCTTGAGAGATATCCCTGGACAAAGGGTAAGATCTTAAGACGCTATCAGGTTGCAGTCGGTTCCTGCCAGCCCGTTTCAACGGTTGCAAACGGCACCTTCTACAAGGCGTTTGTTGAAAACATTGACGACGGCACCGTTAACTTCGTTGACGTTACCAAGGAAATCAAGGTTGAGTCGGACGGAATTTCAACCAAGGCAACCTATTTGAACAAATCGATCAACGTTACCGTGCTCGATTTCTATTTCATAGAATATCAGGATACCCTTCTTGCCTCTGCTCACTGGGCAAAAGGTCTTCACGAGGTAACCGGTTATATCGATACCTTCAACCCCAAGGCTGTAAGAAAATATATCGAGCTTACCCACGAGCGCTATAAGAAATACATAGGCAAGGAATTCGGCACCACCGTAAGAGGTGTGTTTACCGACGAAACCACTATGTGCGCCGTTGGCGATATTATCAAGTCGGGTGCGGTTGTATTTAACGACAACACCGAGGCAGAATTCAAAAAGAAATACGGCTACGATATAGGCAAAGAGATAAACTGGCTCTTCTTCCCCTGCGTTACCGAGGAGCAGAAGAAGATAAGAAACGATTTCTGGAATCTCGTTACCGATCTCTTTATAAACAACTTCATCAAGCAGATGAGCGACTGGTGCGTTGAAAACAACCTTATGTTCACCGGCCACTTCGGCGGCGAGGAGCATCTCCAGTGGTCGCTTATGGAAACCGGCGATATGCAAAAGGCTCTTACCCATTTGCACCGTCCCGGTATGGACTCGATACTTTCTTCCGTAAAAATCAACGACACCAACTTCAACAACGCAGGAAAGATGGTTTCCTCCGTTGCAAAATTCTGTGACCGTGACAGAATTCTTTGCGAGGCCTACACCTGCAGCGGCTGGGATACCCACCTTGATGCTCTTAAGAGAATTGCAAACCGTATAGTTACCATGGGTGGCAACTTCATTCAGTATATGGGCGCCTACTACTCGTTAAACGGCAACCGCAAGGAGCAGCCCATGGGTTATCCGCCCTCACACAGCTACAACAATCCCCTTGCGAAATACTACAAGATCTTCAGCGATTACATTGGTGCCATGCAGTACGTTTCCGCAAAGACTCACCCCGCAGGCAAGGTGCTTTTGGTTGCTCCCCTTACCCACATAAAGCAGGGTATTGATCTTGCTCATATGCCCACCACCGCAGACACCGAGGCAAACCGCACCGATCTCGTTTACGAAAACATTATCAACGCCCTTTTGCAGGAGCACGTTGAGTTTGATATCGTTTCCGAGTTTATGTTAAAGGATTTCAAGAAATCAAACGGAAAGATTGCACACGGAAAATACGAATACGATACCGTTATCTTCCCCTGCGTTAAGAATTACGACGAGAAGATTGCCGCTTTTGCAAATATGCTCCTCGAAACCGATGCCAAGCAGATATTCATAAACGGCTTCCTTGAAAGCAAAATTGATTGCAAAAAGGCAAAGCTTGACGCCGAAAAGCTTGTTAAGGGCGAGGCAAAAGCAGAGGGCGCCGAGGTTTATAAATACGACGGCAAGGAAATTTACGAGATCGTTAAAGAGGGCATCACCGTTGCCGATCTCAGAGCAGAGCTTTTCGAGCTTGTTAAGGAGCAGAATTTCCTTAACTTCAAGTCAGAGGCAATGGTTTACACCGCAATACGCGAAAACGACGATTGCACCGTTTTGTTTATTGACAACGACGAGGATAAGTCGGTTGACGTTTCGTTTGACCTCCTGCCCGATATGAGAATTATCGCTCCTCTTACAATGGAGGACCGTCCCTTTACCGTTAACGGCAAGAGGGCCGAGATAACCCTTAACAACTACGAGCTTGTTATGGTAATTTCGGAGAAAAACGGAACCGTCAACGCACAGACCACCGTAAACGGCGCAGACATCTGGAACGCCTACGATGCAGAGGCTTCGAAGGAGATCGTTCTTGATAAATTCAATTTCAAGGCAGCAAACAACGTTTACATCTGCCCCTTTGAATACAAATTCAAGAAAAACAAGTTCGGATACAAGAAGGCTGTTAACTTCACCATGTTTGAGGGCCGCGACTTTATCTGCTGCGGCGATAAATACACCGCCCGTTCGACCTTTACGGTAAACGGCTACAAGGGCAGAATTGAGCTCTTTACCGAGCTTGAGTGCATAAACAAGGCAACTCTTAACGGCAAAAAGCTTAAGCTTAAGGAAAATTACAGACTCTGGGGTCCCGAAAACTGCTTGCTTGATATTTCCGACTACGTGGTTGACGGTGAAAACGAGCTTGTTCTGGAATGCACCATTCCCGATTACAACGCCTTCCACACCGTTCCCAACACCATGATATTCGGCGATTTCGCTCTTACCGATGAGGGCACGCTTGTTACTATGGATAACGCAGCCGTTACATACGGTGACTTCTCCGCACAGGGACTCAAATACTGCACCGGCGATGCAAAATACAGCTACACCTTTGAGGCTGCCCCCTGCAAAAAGGCATTCGTTACCGTTGATACAAACGACGCGTTTACCGTTTACTTAAACGGCAAGGAGATTGCAAAAAGACTTTGGAAGCCCGGCGTTGCAGAGCTTATCGGTCTTAAGGACGGCGTAAACGAGCTTGTTATTGAAACCACCTCGCCCTACGGAAACCTTATGCGTCAGCCCACCGTAAACGGTATCCTCTCCCCTGTTAAGATTAAATTCTTTGACTGAATATAATTTAAAAACGGCGGTTTTCCCGCCGTTTTTTATTTTTGAAAAAGCGAGAAAAAGTTTGAAATAATGAGATTTTAAGAGATTTTGAGAGCTATTTCAAAATCTCTTATGTATTTTTGACCTTCTTTGACCTTGATATTTTTGCTCCCACGGCGTATAATATGGTTGTAAAGGTCAAAGATAGTCAAAGTCAAACAAAAAGCGAGGAAGCGTATATGCGATCAAGTGATATAATTTACGAATTTTTAAAGGAGCTTGCCGACGAGGCGGAGGGCGTTAAGTTTCAACGAAACGAGCTTGCAAGCCGCTTTGGAGTTGTGCCGAGCCAGATAAACTACGTTGTTTCCTCGCGCTTTACTCCCGAGCAGGGCTACACCGTTGAGAGCGTAAGAGGCGGCGGCGGTTATATTTTGATAAGACGCGTTTCAATGTCTAAAGGTCAGACTCTTATGCATATTATTAACTCGGTTGGTGCCTCGATTGACGGAAATTCGGTAAGAATTTTCTTATCTAATATGCTTTCTTCGGGATATATTTCGAAGTCGGAGGCTTCGGTTATTGCGGCAGCTGTTTCGGAAAGCTCGCTTGCAGGAATTTTAAACCCCGACAAGGACAGACTCCGCGCAAGAATATTTAAAAATATGCTTGCCGCGCTTGCAAATAATCAGTAACAGGAAAGGAATTTTTACTATGAAATGTAATTACTGCAAAAAGAATGATGCCACCGTTTTTTACAGTGAAACGGTTAACGGAAAGAAGGCAGAGGCCTATTTATGTGAAGAATGCGCCGAAAAGCTTGGTGTTAAAATGCGCGTGCCCTCGTTTTCGGGATTTTTCAGAAGAAATCTTTTTGATTCGCCCTTTGATATGCTTGAAAGAAGCTTTTTCGAGGACGCATTTTCTCTTATGAGCGCATTTGACAAGAGCTTTTTCGAAAGAAGCGCTTTTTCTCCCCTTTTTGAGGAAAGCAAAAAGACCGCTTCTGATGAGGCAAAAAAGATTGAAAAGACAGAGGAAAAGCTCTCACCCAAAAACGAGCTTCAGTCCCTTAAAAAGCAGCTCAAAAGGGCAATTTCGGAGGAGAGATACGAGGACGCAGCCGTTATTCGCGACAAAATAAAGGAGCTTTCAAAGAAATCGGCTTAAGCGTTAATATTTTTCTTTTGATTTGTCTATAATTATATTGCAAAAAGGGATTGCGCGGCAATCCCTTCATTTTTAGGAAAAGGAATGATTATTATGTATGAAAACAGCTTTACCGAAAAAGCCGCGGCCGTTTTGCAATCTGCCGTTGAAACGGCAAAGGAGCTTGGACACGGCTACGTTGGCAGTGAACATATTTTACTCGGACTTTTAAGAATTGAGGGCGGTATTGCAGGCGCCTCATTGAAAGAGGCAAACGTAACCGTTTCCGAGGTACTTGAGGTGGTTGCGGATATTATCGGCACGGGCATTCCCACCTCTGTGTCTGCCGCCGACCTGACTCCCAGGGCAAAAAAGATAATTGAGGGGGCTTCTATGCTTTCTTCGCGGCTCGATTCGGGATATATAGGCACGGAGCATCTCCTTCTTGCCCTTCTTTCAGACGAGGATTCCAAGGCCTATGAAATTCTCATTCGGTTAAACGTCGATACCGATGCGCTTACAGACGCACTTTACGATGCAATGGGAATTGAGGTTGAGCCCGTTCAGAAGGGAGCCTCGTATTCGGGCAAGACCTCCGCCAAGGGCGGCGAGGTGCTCGAAAAATACGGCAGGGACCTTACCCGTCTTGCAAAATCGGGAAAGCTTGACCCCGTTATAGGAAGGGACAAGGAGCTTCAAAGAGTTATTCAGATCCTTTCGCGCCGCACAAAGAATAACCCCTGCCTTATAGGTGAGCCGGGCGTTGGAAAGACGGCAATTGCGGAGCTTCTTGCAACCGAGATAGTAAGCGGAAACGTGCCCGACGCCTTGAAAAGCAAAAAGGTGTTTACGCTTGATATTGCCTCAATGCTCGCAGGTGCAAAATACCGCGGTGAATTTGAGGAAAGATTCAAAAACGTTATAAACGAGGTTAAAAAGTCAGGGAATATTATACTTTTCATTGATGAATTTCACACCATTGTGGGCGCGGGTGCCGCCGAGGGTGCGGTTGACGCCGCAAACATCTTAAAGCCGTTTCTTGCAAGAAGCGAGCTTCAGGTAATAGGCGCCACCACCATAAACGAATACCGCAAAAACATTGAAAAGGACGCCGCACTTGAAAGAAGATTTCAGCCCGTTACCGTTTCGGAGCCAAGCGAGGAGGACGCGGTCCTCATTTTAAAGGGGCTTCGTGACAGATACGAGGCACACCACAGGCTGAAAATCACCGACAGTGCGATTGAGGAAGCGGTAAAGCTTTCGTCAAGATATATTCAGGACAGATTTTTGCCCGATAAGGCAATAGACCTTATGGACGAGGCGGCTTCACGCGTGCGGCTTTCGGAAAACGCCGCATCTCCCGAAATCGAGGAGCTTGAAAAGGAGCGCAAAAGGCTTAACATCGAAAAGGAGGCCGCCGTTAAAAATCAGGAGTTTGAGCGTGCGGCAGAAAAGCGCGACAAGGAAAAAGAGGTTTTGAAAAAGCTTGACGAGATAAAGAAAAGCCGTCTTTCAAAAGAGGAAAAGCTCGTTACCGCCGCAGATATTGCCGCGACCGTTTCGGTGCAGACGGGAATTCCCGTTTCAAGGCTTGAGGAAACGGAGGAAAAGCGTCTTGCGGGGCTTGAGGAGATAATCCATAAAAGGGTTATCGGACAGGACGAGGCGGTTTCTGCCGTTTCACGCGCGGTGCGCAGGGGCAGAGTAGGCTTAAAGGACCCCAAAAGGCCGGTTGGCTCATTCTTATTTCTCGGACCTACGGGCGTTGGTAAAACAGAGCTTTCGAAGTCGCTTGCCGAGGCAATGTTTGGCACAGAAAGGGATATGATAAGGGTTGATATGTCGGAGTATATGGAGAAGCACGCCGTTTCCAAGCTTATCGGCTCACCTCCGGGATACGTCGGCTTTGACGATGGCGGTCAGCTTACCGAAAGAGTACGTCGCCGCCCCTACTCGGTTGTTTTATTTGACGAGATAGAAAAGGCACACCCCGACGTTTTTAACATTCTTTTGCAGATTCTTGACGACGGAGTTCTCACCGACTCTCACGGCAGACGCGTTGACTTTAAAAACACCGTTATTATTATGACCTCAAACACCGGTGCAAGGCTTATTACCGAGCCGAAAACCGTTGGCTTTGCAGGCGGAGGCGCGGATTTTGAAAACACCCAGAAAAAGATTGAGTCGGCGGTAATGAGCGAGCTTAAAAAGGATTTCAGACCCGAATTTTTAAACAGAATTGACGAAATAGTTATTTTCAAGCAGTTAAGCGAGGAAAATATCAGGGCTATTGCGAAAAATATGCTTAAAGCTGTTTCCAAAAGGCTTTTGGAGCTTCCGATTACAATAAACTTTGACGAAAGCGTTGCCGCCGCCGTTTCAAAGGCGGGCTTTGACAGGCTTTACGGCGCAAGACCGCTTCGCAGGGCTATTCAAACCGAGATTGAGGATCTTATTGCAAACAATATACTTTCACACAAGCTTTTAAAGGAAAAAAGCTACGAAATGACCGCCGTTACGAAGGACGCCAAAACAGAGTATGAATTTAGGGAGATAGTATAAAAAACAAAAACGAGGTTTTTACTTTTTAAAAACCTCGTTTTTGTGTGGAATTTTAGGATTTAGTGCTTTTGATAGCATTAGACTTTAAGCATTATCTATTTTTAGTATAGCATAAAATCGTGAAGATTGCAAGGCGTTTGCGGGAAATTGGGGTGGAGCATTAGGAGTGATGTTACGGCGTTGCCGCAGTGATGTTATGGCTTCGCCATAGTGATGTATTGCTCCACTTCGTTCCGCAATGATGCGATGTTTGCCCCTATGTGCCCGCAGGCACACATCATTAGGCGAAGCCGTCATCATTTGGCGTTGCCCACATCATTTGCCGAAGGCAAACATCATTCAAAAAATGCACCTTTGTCTTGGTAGACAAAAGTGCGTTTTTTATTGTCAAGAGGCTACGAAAAAGATATTTTTGTTGTTCCTTAATAAAGTTTCGAACTCCCACGAGGGCGGAAAACGAAATAAGTGGCATGCATCTTAAAATGCGTACTTAATCATATAGTACCAGAAAAATTTTCCCATAATTTTATTATAGTCGCCCATACCCAAAATCTCGGTGTGCTCGCCTATTTTTTCAAGAAGCAACTTGGCGGCGGGAGATTTCCAACTCTTTCTGGGCATCGGGGTGCAGAAAATAAAGTCTTTACCATCAACGACACATTGAAGCCAAAGCTGTCCACTTCCGATGCCGAATTCTGCGCGTTGGAAAGCGGAAAAGGGGATTTCTCTATTGAAAACCTTAAGCTTATCATTCGTACAAACAATACAATCATCTTTAATCTCTGTAATGTATCCTGTAAAGGAAGTAACCGTAGGAAGAATATCGGCTCCTCTTGCAAGCGCCATGTTAAAAACTTTGTTTTGATCCAAGTTATTTTCTTCGCAATATTTTTTCATAGTCATCATATTACATGATCTCCTTTTTTATGTAAATTTTTAGCGATGAGGCATTCCCACCGCCTTTCTGCGATTAGTATATCATAAAATCGTGGAGATTGCAAGGCTTTTGGGAAAAAATTGGGGCGGTCGCTCTCTCCAAATCACGGCGAAGGCGTATCTGTTTGCGCGAAGCGCAACATCATTGGGCGTAAGCCCACATCATTTGCAACTTGTTGCAACATCATTTGAGGCAACGCCTCAACCTCGTTCATTTGTGCCGCAAACGACAATGATGTTCTCGCTTCGCTCGAAATGATGTTGCGTGTGCCACGCAAATGATGTTGTGCCTGCGGCACAAATGAAAAAATCCAACTCTTTCGAGTTGGATTTTTTGGCAGCGGGAGAAGGATTCGAACCCTCACAAACAGAGTCAGAGTCTGTCGTGCTACCCTTACACAATCCCGCTATATTATAACCGGTAAAACCGGTTATGAGGTTAAGCTCTTGTTACTTTACCGGAACGAAGGCATCTGGTGCATGCATAGATATGGGTTGCTTCGCCGTTTACAATGGCTTTTACTCTTCTTACGTTGGGTTTCCATGTTCTGTTAGCTCTTCTGTGGGAGTGGGAAACCTTTATTCCGTAAACGAGGCTCTTTTCACAAATTTCGCATTTTGCCATCTTATATATCTTCCTTTCGGTTAATCTCTTTTAAAGTGCTTTAGTATTATACTACAACAACCGAAAAAAAGCAAGTGTTTTTTTTATTTTTTTTTAAAATATTTCTTTTTTTCATTTCATCATTGAAAAATTACGCCAAATATTATATAATTTATATAACGTTATTTATTCGGAGTTTATTTATGCGTAAGGTTTTAAGTCAGTTAAGGCGCGCGGTTGACGACTACGGTCTTATTTCCGAGGGCGACGTTATTGCCGTCGGTGT
>JAZRNU010000122.1:0-5128 GCA_045648325.1 Eubacteriales bacterium
CCCGATTCAACTGCCTCGGGGGTAAGGCCGTCGATATGGTAAAGACCTACCGCACCGTTTGAAGCGGTTGCCGCGCCGAAATCCTTAAGATAAGCGCAGGTGGCATCGTTAAGCTCGTTGCCTATCCATTTATCAAGACCGTAAACGTAAGGCACGTCCTCCATAACCTTCATACCGATAGCAGAGCCAAGAAGCTGCGCCTCGGGCTTTTTGGTGGTGTTTACCTTAACTACCCAGGTTGCCTTTCTGCCCTCGGCGGTAAGTAGACCGAAATAGGGAACGTAACCCACGATAGAGCCCATAATATCAATGATACCGGAGTTTCTGTTGCATCTTGCGCCAAGCACCGAGTTTGCGTAAACAACGGCGCTCGATTCGGCCCACGAAAGGACCTCACCCTTTTGAGGCTTGTTTCCAACCTCGTCCATATAGCAGGTGCAGGTAAATGCGTCCTCGTCTATAAGACCCAATTTTTCAAGCTGCTCCTCGTAGAAGCTCTGCTTGGTATACATAAATTTATTGAAAACGAGATTCTGCAAAAAGTTTGCGGGAACGTTTTTGTCAATCGGACGGGGGTCAACCGAGAACTTCTGACCGCTCATAACTCCTGCGTCAAGGAGCTTTTGCATAAGATCGTAAACGGGTGACATAACCTTAAGACCGAAGGAGGTAACGAGATGGTTATATTTTGAGGTAATGGGAACGAGCTTTTCTGCCTCAAAGGCATCGCCGTACATAACGAGGGTTTTCATAACCTTTGCAAGAGTTTCGCCCTTTTCGCCGTCTAAAATAGCCTGCTGCTCTTTGGTTAAAATCATTGGTTTTTCCTCCTTATCAAAGCTTCATTGCAACGTCCCATGCGCCCCAGATAACAGAGCGAAGGTTCCCAACCTTAAGAGCGTCGCCGATAACGTGAATATTTTTGCCCTTTACTGCAAGAGGTGCGGGGTTGTAGCCAACCGACATAACAACAGAATCCGCCAAAACGTCAAAAATCTTGCCTTCCTTGTCTTTGAGTGAAACGGCGCCTTCCTTGATTTCGGTAACGCCGGTTTCGAGATAAACGGGCACACCGTTTGTTTTGAAGAAGTCGCGGAGATAGCTTGTGTTTGCAAGACAAATGCCGGGGGTGGTAATAAGATCGTCCTGCATTTCAACGATAACGGGCTTTTTGCCGTTTAAATAAAGCTCGTAGGCAATTTCACAGCCGGTAAGACCGCCGCCTATAACAACTACGTTTTCACCAACCTCTTTCTTGCCAAGGAGGAAATCTATTGCTTCAATAGCGTTTTCTGCGCCCTTAACGGGAATTCTTCTCGCCTTTGCGCCGGTTGCGATAATAACCTCGTCTGCGCCGAGTGAGTCAATATCGGTAACCTCGGTATTCATCTTTATTTCAATGGGATATTTTGCGATTTCGCGGTTATACCATGCAATAAGTGCGCGGTCCTTTTCCTTGAATGAGGGTGCCGCCGCTGCAATAAATACGCCGCCCAATTTATCGGTCTTTTCATAAAGAGTTACGCTGTGACCTCTCTGTGCGCATACGATAGCGGCTTCCATACCGCCGATACCGCCGCCTATAACGGCAATCTTCTTTGCCTTTTTAGCGGGCTCGATCTTATATTTTTTAGACTGCATAGTCTTGGGGTTAAGAGCACATCTTGCAAGACCCATGGTGTCTTTAAGATCCTGTGTGTTTGCATGACCCTTTGAGGAGGAGAAGTTAAAGCAACCTGCGTGACAGCAGATGCAGGGCTTAATATCCTCAACTCTGTCCTCAATCATCTTGGTGATCCATTCGGGGTCGGTGAGGAACTGACGTGCAACGCCCACTGCGTCGATCTTGCCGTCGGCAACTGCCTTTGCGCCAACCTCGGCGTCCATTCTGCCTGCGCAGACAACGGGAATATCAACAAACTTCTTGATGTGAGCAACGTCCTCAAGATTGCAGTTTTCGGGCATATACATAGGCGGGTGAGCCCAATACCACGAGTCGTAGGTGCCGTTGTCGGCGTTCAACATATCGTAGCCGGCTTCCTCAAGATATTTCGCCGCCTTTTCCGATTCTGCCATATTTCTGCCAACCTCGGTGTAATCCTCGCCGGGCATCGCGCCCTCGCAAAATCCCTTTAACTTGGATTCAACGGAGTAACGGAGAGAAACGGGGAAATCGTTTCCGCAGGAGGCCTTGATAGCCTTTACTATCTCGGTTGGAAAGCGGTAACGGTTTTCAAAGCTTCCGCCGTAATTATCCTCACGCTTATTGAAAAATTCAATAGCGAACTGATCAAGTAAATATCCCTCGTGAACGGCGTGAACTTCAACGCCGTCAACGCCTGCGTCCATACAAAGCTTTGCGGTCTTTGCAAATGCCTCTATAATTTCGTGAATCTGCTCTACCGTCATTTCGGGGCAGATAATATCGTGTGCCCAACGGGAGGGCTGCTCCGAGGGACTTGCAAGCTCGTGAGAGGTATCGATTACGGGCTTTATCAAAGCGCGGGTAAATTTATTTTTGTGTAACGGTGCAACAAGCTCGGTAATAGCCCATGAACGGCCCATACCTGCGGTGAGCTGAATGAAAAGCTTTGCGCCGGTTTTATGGATCTCCTCCATAAACACCTTAAGCTCATCAAACATTTTGGGGTTTTGCCAAAGCCACTTACCCCAGAAGGTATCGCGAAGGGGTGCAATACCGGGAATGATAAGACCAACGTTGTTGTTTGCTCTTTCAAGGAAAAGCTTTGCAGCCTCCTTGTCAAAATGGCAGCCGCCAAGCTCAAACCAGCCGAAAAGCGACGTTCCGCCCATAGGACACATAACGATACGGTTTTTGATTTCCACGTTACCTATCTTCCAGGGAGTAAACAGCGCTTCGTACTTTTTGTCAACAGTTTCCATAGTTTACGTTTCCTTTCAAATTTGTAATTATATTATACAATACTCTTTCAATTATGTAAAGTAAAAAAATCCCCAAGAGAAAAACTCTTGGGGAAAAGAGGGTTATTGCTTTTCAAAAAGGTAGGTTGTAAAGTTGGAGGGCGCAGTAATGGTTTTGTCCTTTGCGTTGTAATTGAATTCTTTAAGCCCAAAGGAGCCGCTTCCGTTATCAACCCAGGTGACGTTGTATTTAACGGTTGAAGCGTCGCCGTCCTCATCGTCAACCTCGGTCATGGTTCCGGTGTAGTTGACGGTATTGTTGTTGTAGGTGTCGGTGTAAACGCAGCTTACATTTTCTCCGTCAATGGTAATGGTAATATCAGCATAGCTCTGCGATGTGTGGTAGGTGCCGTCAATGCCGTCATTGCCGCCGCCGTTTCCTCCGTTTCCTCCCGCACAGCCCGCAAATAACACAAGTGCTAAAGCGGCTGATGCCAAAACTGCCAAAAGCTTTTTGAGTTTCATAATAAATCTCCCTTTAAATTTATTTTTCAATTTGATTTCTGAAATTTTTGCCTATTTCACAAACGTATCTGAGAACGACACCAAGCATATCCTCATTTACCTTAAGCGCCGCAAGCGACTGCATAAAAACCTCAAAGTTAAGGTCGCCGTCGTAACCGATTCCATTAAGCGCATCTAAAAAATGATTCCAGAAAATATTTCCCGCCATAGGGGCAAGATGAGCGTCGGTAGCGCCGTCGTTATCGTGAATATGAAGGCATTTTATCCTTTTACCCAAAACGGGAATATAACTGCGGAAATCCTTTTTCAAAAGCCTTATGTTACCCGTATCAAGGCTAAAGCCGAAAACCTCCCTGCCTGGAAGGGCGTTTAAATCGTCAATGTATTTTACCGCCTCGTAAGGATCGGTGCAGGTGCCCTCTATAACGGGACCGCCGCTTGCCGAAAAAAGATTTTCAAGACAAACGGTAACGTCGCATTTCAAAAGGGTTGGAATGAGCGACTCATATAAGCGGTAATTTAACGCCTTAACGGTTTCGGGAGTGTTTTCCGTGTCTGCCGCCGCAAGCGAAATTCCGTGAATAACAAGCCTTTTGCAGCCAACGCGGTCACATACCTCAATTACCTTCTTGTTTATTTCGATCATATCGTCAAGGATTTCGGGTCTTCCCGCAACGTAGGAGGGAAAAGGGGCGTGCGCCTGGGTAATTTTAAGCCCACGGGAGTAAATCGCATCAAGCTCCTCTTTGAAGTATTCCATAACCTCGTCAATGGGACGCCGGAAAATACAGCTTTTTCGAAGCTCGTCATCGAGTATTACATTACGCGGACAGGCGTGCTCAACACCGTTCCAGTCAATCGCCTCAAAGCCTGCGTTTTTAATAAAATCATAGCATTTATCGGGGGAAAACTTTTCAATAATTCCACCGGTCTGAATTGAAATCAACATAAAATTAACTCCTTTTAATCGTTAAAACAACGCACGGCGGCCTTGTCAATAAAGAAAAACAAAATACAGCCTACGGCGTAGCAAACAATATCAATAAATGAAAACGATCTTCCCATAATCACCGAGAAAAAGGTGATTTTGTCAAGCCCCAAAAGCTTTACGTAATCAAAATACTGCATAATCTCTATAACAACCGAAAAAAGAAAAACGTAAAGGGGAAGAAGCGAGATGCCTTTTACAAAAAATATCCTCAAAAAAGCGCAAAGCAAGACGGTAACAAGCGCGTCGCCGAGATACGGCCTTACAAAATTATCCTTTACAAAAAGGGCAATAACTGCCTCGATAACAAAAATTGCCATAAACAAAGCCGCATAAAACCGTCTTCTGCGTTTTATCATAAAAGTAACCGCCTTTATAAAATGAATTCCGAAAAAGCACCTTTTAAAATGTCAAGATCGGTTTTGGGATAGTAAAAATGCCCCGAGCCTTCAAGAAAACAAACCTTGAAGTTGCTGTTTTTTATAAGCAATTCAAACGACCTTTTTGAAACTGTTTCGTCGTTTAACGACTGAAAAACCTTGCAATTTACATTAACAAGCGGCAAAATTTTTCTTACCTTGCGTATTTTTGAAAAAAGCTCTGCAAATCTCGGAATCCAACCGAGATAATGAAACGGGTTTTTGCTGTCTTTAATTCCGTAACAACGCTTTGCCGCCATTAGCTCGTCGCTCTTTGTTTCCTTGCCAAGATATATTTTAATCGAATTTGAAA
>JAZRNU010000123.1:0-20532 GCA_045648325.1 Eubacteriales bacterium
GTAAACCCAGTTTCTGGTTTCACGGATAACCTCAAGGTCCTCAACGTTCCAGTTCATTTTATCAAATGCTGCAAGGTTTGCCGAGTTCCATCTTGCGCTTTCGCCAACGATACCCTCAATGGATACACCGTATTCGGTCTGAGTTTCTTCACTCATCCACCATTTGAGGAGCTCCCAGCACTGATCGGGCTTTTCGGTCATGCCCATGATGAAGGAAGCGGTTGCGATCGAGCCGCTGTGGCTGCGGTCAACGTAGGTCTCGCCGGTTTCGGTGTCAACCTTTTCAAGACCCGGGAGCAATGCGATGGACCAACGTCCGTTAAGCTCGGGAGCAGCTGCCTTAAGCTGAATGTAGGTTGCGAAGGTACCGATACCGCAGGGAGTTTCACCGGTACGGAAACGGTTGTAGAAGTCCTGTGCAACGGGAACTGCGTATTTGGTAAAGAGGTCGGTCTGCTCCTTCATTGCGAGGTATGCCTCGGGAGTACCAAGACCCGAATAAAGAAGGTCCTCGGTGTAGAGGCTACCGCCGTACTGAAGAATGTAGGTGAGCTCATCTCTACCCATACCAACGGTCATCTGCTGACGGTAAAGAGCGGGCATAATATAATTGTATATATCTTCTCTTGTTTCGGGAACCTCAAGACCGAGCTCCTCGAAGATATCGGTGCGGTAGAAGAATACCTTGAAGTCCATAGTTTCGGGAAGACCGTAAACACCCGAGTGACCGTTTTCATCGGTATAGGTAAGGGGGTTCATGCAAACGTCTAAGAACCACTCTTTAACTATATCGTAATCCTCAAAGAGGGTGAGGTCGTATGTCGCGTCACGAACTGCGAACTCTGCGGGAGAGCCGGTATCGGAGGAGACACAAACGTCGGGGATATTCTTGCCCGATGCAATAGCGAGCATCAAAGCATTGGTAGCACCTGCGGTGAGCTGTCCTGCAGGCATAATGGAGAGCTGAACGCCAACCTTTGTTTCAGGAGTGAAATCGGTATCGGCAAGCTCCTTGAAGAGCTCTGCCCAGTCAATACCGCGGGCGATCCATACCTTTATAATCTCCTCGGGCTGAGCTGCGCCCTGAACACCCTTGATGCTGTCGTAATCCTTGGTGAAGGAGAGGAAGAAGTTTTTAATTGAAGAAGAAAGCTTCTGCCAGAAGGTAGATTCTCTCTTGGGAAGTTTGTAGCTGTCGTTATATATCGTAAAGTCGTCTATCGCGAGATTCTGTGATTGTAACGATGAGTAGTAAGTCGAAAGGCTCGACTGTGCGCTTAAGAAGTCGGTATCGTAGAGCTTTGCAATACGGTACTCGTACTTGATAGCGGTGTCAAACGAGGTCTTTAAGAACTTAAAGCTGTTTGCCATTGAAGGAATCTTTCCGGTTGAGGAGTTTGCAACGAGGAAGTCATACTTCCAAGCCATACTGTCGCTCATCATCTGGAATTTAACCTTAAAGCCTCTCTTGTCATCATTATCATAGAAGCCGTAGTCGTAGTTGTAGTCGGGGTTTGCACCGGTGATGGTACGGATATCGTTCATGAAGTCGGTCATGAGCTGCATATCGTAGTAGATAGACTGAATAAGCTCAGTATATCCACCCATAACAACGGTCATGGTGATGGTGTGCTCACCCTCGCCGAAGTAGTAGTAAACTGCTTCGTCATCGATGTTAAGAGTGTAGTTTTTCCAGCTCTTGTTTCTGCTGTACTCAAACTCATACTCTGCAAACTCGGCAAAGGGAATTTCACCGTCGATCTCGATCTTTCTGTAAGAGGAGATGTTATCGTTGTAAGCCTGGAACTGACGGAGAGCGATTTTGTAAACGCCCGCCTTCTCAACGTTGAAGGTCCAGGTTATAGACTTGTTAGCCTTATACCAGGTGCCCGCACCGATGATGTTGAGGATCTTCTTATCCCACTGATAGGGAGAGCAAGCGGGGTCACCGTCTGCCTCACGGCGGATAGCACTACCGTTTCTCTCGGTGTGGAATTCAGCCTCAAAGGTGATGGGATCAACGTTTCCTGCCTGAACGAAAAGGCCCTCAGCTTCAAGCTCTGCCTTGTATTCCGCATAGCTCTTATAGCTTTCCATGGGGGAAACGGTGAGATCACCTACTGCCATATCGCCCGAGTAGTAATCCATAGTGATGCTATGGGTGCCTGCCTCGAAGTAGATGGCAATGGGAGTGGAAGAAAACCCGTAATAGTCAACGATATCAATGGAGCGCCACTTATCGATCTCAACTGCGCTGGGACGCATTTCGTCGCCGTCGGTGTTAAGAACGCGGTCGCTACTGTTTTCATCCTTGAAATAACGGTAGAAGATGTGGTTATCTGCCTCGTAGTAAAGCTTCACACCGTCGACGGTAAGCTTTCTTACGGGGTCTGCACCCTTACCGGTTTCAAGATAATATTCAAGGTTGAACTGATAAAGTCCTGACTCCTTGATCTCGAAGGTCCAGGTAATGGTCTTGTTGTCGTAGGTCCAGTAAAAAGCGTTTTTCTGATCAGCTGCGGGACCGCAGTTTGAAAGAGTAACCTTTTCACCGCTTGCCAAGGTAATTTCCTCGGGCTTTACGACGATGGTATTCTCGGGAGAATTTGAGGGAGCGGTGTAGCCCGCCTTCTCATACCTCTTTCTCAAAACCGAGTAGAAGGGGATGTCCATAAGCTCTGAAATAACTTCGTCGGTGTAGGGGTTCTCTGCGCCGTAAAGCTCATTGGCGGCGTAGCCGGTCATTCCGAAAACGAGCGGCATAACGAGAAGAACTACAAGCACAAGCGACAAAAGTTTCATAAGCTTTTTCTTGTTTTGCATTTGCTTCAATCCTTTCTGGGAAAATGATAGACGCTGAAACGACAATTTCAGTAATATATATTATATACCTTTTATGCGATTTGTCAATCCCTTATAGAGATTCCGCGCCGCCGATTTGGCGCATTTTTTCCTGTTTTTCCCTGTTTTGGTTATTTTAAAGTTAAACGTTAAAACTTTTAAATCAACTTTTAATTAAATTTTATTTACTTTTAAATCTTACACCTTTGACATTTTCAACAAACTTTAGTTTTTTTCTGCTGCCAAAAAGGTCGAAAAACGGCGGTGCGCGCGGTGCGCTTTTTCAAAATCAGAGGGTTTTTATGTGAAAATTTACTGGCTTTTTCTGCAAAATCCGCAGTTATTTTACAATGTTTATGTGAAAAAAGGCAAAATAAAAACGGGGCAAAAAGCCCCGTTCTTATCGTTTTTTTGATATTTTCCCAAAAATTATTTTGATTTTTTCTTCTCGAAAATCCTTGCAATGCGCACCGTTACCGAGCTTAAAACGATATTCGTTACAAGCTCAACGATGAAATTCACGCCTATCCAGGAGAGGAAAAGCATTGCCACGGGAGTCATTGAGCCGTCGGTGGGAGCGTTTCCGGCAAGGAAGCCGCTAAAGACAGTCAACATCATAACAGCGAAAAGTCCGGTGTTCACAATAGGTGCCGCGGCGCCCGAAATTATTGCGGCGGCGGTGTCGTTTGCCTTGGTAAGCGGACGGTAAATGAGGCCCGAAACAAATCCCGCAAGGGTGCCCTTTCCAAAGCAGACCAAAACGGTTCCAACGGCGTTGTAGTTAAGCATCATGTTGATAAAGCCGCCGTCCCACCCTGCGATGCCGCTTATAAAAACAACGGCGGAAAAGACAAAGCCAAGCCCTGCGCCCGCACCCGCGCCGTAAATTGCCGCGCCGATAACAACGGGGGTAAGAGCAAGAGTTATTGAGAAGGGACCGAACTTTATAAAGGTGCAGATTATCTGAAGCACAACAACGATTGCCGCAAGAAGCGACAGCGTTACCATCTTTTCAAAGTTGTTTTTTCTTTTTGCCATATTACAATCCCTCTTTTTTTAAAAATATACTTTACAAATATTAAAAAATAATGTATCATATCAAGTAGATATATTTTACCACATTAGCTGTGGAAATGCAATAATTTAAGGTGATGTTATGAAAAAATTTTTCGACGAAGACTTAAACCTCGGCTCGCTTAACGATCCCGAGCAGATAAAGCTTTTGCTTCTTTACATTTTCATTTCGGTGCGCCGTCCCATGACTCTTACAGAGATTACCGATACCGTGCGCTACGAGGAGCTTTGCAACTATTTTGATATGACAGGCTGCTTAAAGGAGCTTGTAAAGGACGGTCTTATGGACAAGACCGATATCGACGGCACCGATTATTACAGCCCCACCGCAAAGGGTTTTTCTGCGCTTTCGCAGCTTGAAAGGCACATTCCCAAATCTATCCGCGACAAGGCAGACGTTTCCGCCGCCAACACCCTTGCCGCAATTATCCGCAAGGAATCAGTGGTAACCGAAATAAAGGAGGTCCCCATGGGTTATATGGTAAGGCTTTCTTTAAACGACGAAACCATGAAAATATTCGATACCACTCTTTATATGCCCTCTATGGGGCAGGCAAAGGCGCTTTGCCGTTTGTTTAAAGCAAATCCCGAGGAGATATATATGAGCTTTATGGGCTATCTCACCGAGGGCGCGAAATCGTTTGAGGATAAGGAGGACTAAAAGATGGACAGAGCAAAAAAGGCAAAGGAGCTTTTCGAAGGCGGCTATACCTGCTCGCAGGCGGTTGCCCTTGCATTTGCCGATCTTTTTGATATTGAGGAAGCTACCCTTTCGGCTCTTGCCTCACCCTTTGGCGGCGGCATGGGCAGAATGAGAGAGGTTTGCGGCGCGGTAAGCGGAAGTCTTATGATTTTAGGTCTTACCGAAAAATACACCGACCCGAAAGACAGCGCAGGCAAAATGGCGCTTTACAGCAAGGTGCGCGACCTTGCCGACGAATTCAAAGCCGAAAACGGCTCGATCATCTGCCGCGAGCTTATTGAGGGTGTTAAAACCACAAGCGGCGGAATCCCTGAGGAAAGAACCCCCGAATATTACAAAAAGCGTCCCTGCGGCGAGCTTGTTGAAAGCGCCGCAAGGCTTGTTGAGGAGCGTTTAAAGGCTCTTTCGATGCTTTAAAGGAGTAGTTTTATGAAAAAAGCAGTTATTTTGGCGCTTACCCTTATTTTAATTCTTTCTTTTGCCTCGTGCGGCGGTGGCGGAGCTTCATCGGAGCCCGAGTCAAGCGTTCCCGCATCTTCGGCAACCGAAACCGACCTTTCTTCTGAAATCAGCGAAAAGGCAACCGCCTTTGCAAACGCGATAAAAGCAAACAACGTGGTTATGATGGAAACGCTCGGAAACGCCCCTGTTGACACCTACGGTGACTGGGCACAGCCCGAAATTTCGGAGGTTTCGGTTTCCACCGTTTCGCTTGGTAAAACGGTTGGCGTTTTCACTCTTGAAATAAACGTCGCAAACGCAAACGGGGTAAATATAGTTTCAGACGGAGTAAACGTCTTCACCCTCACCATCGAGTGGAACGACGACGATCTTGAATACACCTTCACCTTTGTTAAATCGTAATTTTTTCAAATCAAGGAGTTTTTAAAATGAAGCTTTCAGAAATCGACAAAAATTTTGCTTTGCCCATTGCAAACGAAAACGGTATCGTTTATTTTGACCCCAATTTGCCGCCCTTTCACTTTTCGGGCCTTCCCAACAAGGAGAAAAACGGCAATTACAGAAGACTCCCCACCGAGCTTCAGGATAACCCCGAGCTTTTCTGGGGTGTTAAAAATATGCAGGTCTGCTCCACCGGCGGTATGATCCGCTTCAAAACAGACTCCGATACCCTTGCCGTAAAATCCACCCTTTCGGGCATCTATCCGTACCCTCATTTTTCGTTGATAGGCCTTGCAGGTATGGACGTTTATATCGGCAAAGGCAAAAATAAGCGCTATTACACAAACGTAATCCCCTCGGAAAACGAGAAGGAAAACGTTGTTACCTTGAATTTAAAGCCCGGACTCAAGGAGGTTACAATAAATCTTCCCACCTATGCCGAGGTGCTCTCAATTTCTGTTGGCATTAAGGAAGGAAGCCGCCTTTTACCTCCCACTCCCTTCAAGAATGAAAAGCCCATTTGCTTCTACGGCTCATCTATTACCCAGGGCGGCTGCTGCTCGCACCCCGGCACCGCTTACCCCACCATAGTCTGCCGCGAGCTTGACGCCCCCATGATAAACCTCGGCTTTTCGGGAAGCTGTCAGGGCGAGATAATTATGGCAGATTACATAAACACTCTTGACCTCACCGCATACGTTTACGATTACGATCACAACTGTCCTACCATAGACTTTTTAAGAGATACCCATCTTGCCTGCTATGAGAGAGTAAGAGAGAAAAACCCCGATCTTCCCATCGTAATACTTTCGAAGCCCGACTACCGCGGCGACGATTCCGATGACTTTGAAAGAAGAAAGATCGTTATGGAAACCTACCGCATTGCAAAGGAGCGCGGCGACAGGGTTGCTTTCGTTGATGGCAAGCATGTTTTTGACGGCCGCTTCAGAGACGGCTGTACCACCGACGGCTGTCATCCCAACGATCTTGGCTTTGCAAGAATGGCAATTAAGGTATTAAAGGCACTTAACGAGCTTGGAGTAAAATAACTTGCGAAAGGGGAAAAGCCGCAAATGAGCTTTATATCAGCAATAAACTCCTCCTTTACCATGAAAAAAGAAAAGATAAGCCCTTTGGTTGCTTCAAAAGCAGCCAAGGGCTTTTTTGCCGTTTTTATGAAAATCCTTTTCTTTTTTGCGGTGTTTTTTGCAATCTACGCCTCAATGGAGGCGCACCGTCCGCCCAATTTCACGGGTGACGCACACGGATATTGGAACAGCGCCAAGGTGTTTATAAACACCGATAAGGTCTTTTCCTTTGCCCACTACACCTCCTATGCAAGAGGCTACCTCGCCTCCTTTACAGTCTTTCTTTTCGTGCGCTTTGCAACCGATTTCTTGGGCTTTATCGACCCCGTTACCGCCTACTATATAGGCTACGCGATCTTTGCGGCGGCGGTCTTCACCTTTATCGTGCCCTACGTCTTTTGCCGCGCCTTTAAAAAGGATTTCAACCTCTTTTCGGCGGCGGTCTTCGTTTTGCTTTTCCTTGTTTTCTTTGGCGGCGACTTTGCCCACCCCTTAACCGATATCCCCGCCGTTTTGTGTATTTTTATCTCTCTTTACGGCTATTTCAAAATGGACGACGGTCGGCTTCGTCTTATTTCCGCCTTTGTCTGCGGCGTTTCGGCGGCTGCGGCGTATAATTTAAGGCAGGTTTACCTTATTTTCCTTTTTGCAATGGTTTTTCTTGCCGCAGTTAAAATCATTTTCACCCGCGAGGACCACTCGTTTTTCGGAATAACCCGCGGAATGATCGGAAGGATTTTGGGAAAAATCAAATCGCTTCCGCGTCTGCCGCTTTTTTCAATAAACGCCCTTCGCAAGGCGCTTAAAATCTCCCTTCTGATTCTCGGCGCCGTAATTGTTATGGTACCGCAGGTAATAGTAAACAAGGCCCACTGCGAAACCGACGATTGGCAGGTGCAAACGCAGGTCTATCCCTTGCTTGCCGAGGGTGTGGAATACCCCCTTGTGCTTTTTAACGCCCACGGTCTTACCACAATGTATAAGGTTGATTTCTGGGTGCGCGATTTTACCACCCACGATATCTGGGTTGCCGTTTATCCAAACGCCCCCTTTGAGGGCTACGAAAAATGCTTTGACTACGAAAGCTATTTCAGCTCGATAATTTCAAACCCCAAATGGTATTTAAAATCGTGGCTTAACTCCGCATTTTTGGGAATGGTTGCAACCTACGACGAATGCTATGTAACCGACCTCACAACCGGCTTTTTCGAACGCGCCGCTTTAAGCCTTTTTATGCTTTCCTCATTTGTAGTTACCGTTTTTGCGGCAATAATCAAATTCTTTAAAACAAAAAGCAAAAAAGAAAGGGCGCGCCACAGCTTTTTCACCCTTTCGATAACCGCCGCAATAATTTTGTCGGGCGCCGTTTCCTGCCTTACAAAAATGGAAACCCGCTATCTGCTTTCGTGGTTTGCAATAGTCTACGGCGTTTTCGCATTTTATTCGCTTGGCGACCTTCGTCCAAATCTCAAATCAATCAGGGCGCACGCCATAAAGGCTCTCAAATGCCTTTTGCCGGTTTTGATGGTTTTCGTGCTTTTCCTTCTCTGGTATATCCCGCTTTTAAAGGATAACACCCTTCTTATGGAATACCTCTCACAGGTTTATAGCTTTCTTTCGTAAATAAAAACCAAAATCCGCCTCGTTTGAGGCGGATTTTTATTTTACATTCTCTTGGTGGGGAACGAGGGGTTTGTGTAGTAGAAGTTTTTGGGGTTCAAGCCCTCCTCGACAACGCGGAGCGCCTCGCCGAAGCGCTGGAAATGCACTATCTCGCGCTCGCGAAGATATTTAAGGGGGTCAAGCACGTCGGGATCGTCAATAAGGGTAATCAGGTTATCGTAGCTCTTTCGCGCCTTCTGCTCCGCCGCCATATCCTCGTGAAGGTCTGCGATAATGTCACCGGTTGACTGGAAGCCCACTGCGCTAAACGGCTCGCCCGAGGCCGCCACCGGGTAAATTCCCGTTGTATGCTCGATAAAGTAGGCGTCAAAGCCGCTTTTCTTAATCTCCTCGGGGGTAAGCCCGCGGGTAAGCTGATAAACTATGCTGCTTACCATTTCAATATGACCGAGCTCCTCGGTGCCAACGTCGGTAAGGGTGCCTATAACCTCCCCCTGCGACGCGGTAAAGCGCTGTGAAAGATATCTCATCGAGGCGCCGAGCTCGCCGTCGGGACCGCCGAAGGCGGAAATTACAAGCTTTGCGGTGTTGGGATTCGGATTTTTAATTCTTACGGGATACTGAAGCCTTTTTTCATATAAAAACATCGTTAAAACCTACCCTTTCTCATATCTGCCACGGCCACGGACAGCATATCCACGAATATCTGCCGTTTTCCGTTTCTGTTTGAGTCATTGCGCCAAAGGAGGCCTCGTATTCCTTTAAGTATTCCTTCTTTTTCTTTATGCAGCTGTTGTAATATTCAAGCGCCGCGCCGCAATTCGGATGGGTATCAAGAAACAGACGGGTGTCCTCCGCCGCCATTCCGTATGCCATAATTTTTCTTGTAAGTAACGTCTTATCGTCCACGGTTTTTTGCCTCCTCTAAACAAAACGGCTTGTCAAGCTCTTTAAAGACTGTTGCGCGGGTTATTGCAACCTCGGGCTCGTAAATTTCGCGCCACGCCTGCATTGGCACGTAGGCTATTGCAAGAGGAAGCCCCTCTCTGTCAAACGGCATTGAAAGGGTGACCTTTGAAACAGCTTCGGGTGATCCCACGGGACCGCACTCGCTTTTTTGAGGCTCGCGCATTTCTCCCTGCATTTTGAAAACGGGGGAAGCGGCAAAAAATCCGCCGTCGGCATCGGGCTGCTTTTTCGTTTTCGAATAGGCGTAATCGTCGCTTTCGAAAAATGATTTGTAATCCATTATCCTTCTCCTTTGTTTATGTTCTGACATCGCTGTCCTTTTCAGTATATGAAAGGAAAAGAAAATGGGTGAGAGATAAAAAAAACCCCGCCTCGTTTGAGGCGGGGGTGCTATTTAATTGATATTTTATTTTTTCCTCGTCCAGATTACCTCTTCTTCACCGTCGCCGCAAAGAATTACCTTGTTTATTACAGTTCCTTTTGGGATAAATATTTCTCTGTCGTCGGGATTTGAGCCGCCGAAAATTATAGAAAGCACGGTATGAGGTCCGTAACCAATTTTTAAAACGTCTCCCTCGATTTTATAGATCGGGGGATTTCTTACGCCCAAAGACATACTTGGGAGATTAAATGCTTCGACCGTAACACTATAGTTGCCTACCGATACGGATTCAACCCATATATCGTCAGGAGAAACACAATATTTGAAGCCAAATAAGCGCCACCCGTGAACTGCCGCCAATATAACGCCAAGCAACAGTAAAATGATCACAAATAAACATTTTAACGTTTTTCGCACTATTTTTAATGCATTACTCATTCTGTTTCCTCCTTATTACCTAGTGTATTAAAATTTTTGAGGCTTTTTCCTCACTTCTATTTTACCACTCTGACCCCCACTCGTCAACACCTTTTTATTTTTACAAAAAATTTCGGCATCTTGCACAAAAAGCAAAAGCACAATTTGTGCAAAATGACAAAAAATCCCCGCCTCGTTTGAGGCGGAGAAAATTTTATCTGTCTGCTTCAATAAGCTTTTTAAGGGCAAAAATCAGGCATTTTACCGTGGTTTCCATCTCAAAGCTGTCGTCATCGGGAAGGGAAAGCTTCCTTCTGTCCTTATTCCACACAACGTGGAGCACCGCGCCTGCGCGCACGCCAAGAGCCGCCGCCGCGGTAAATATTGCCGCGCACTCCATCTCGGAGCAGAGCACTCCGAGCTTTAAATATGCCTCCCATTTGGAAAGAAGCTCCGATGCCACGGGGCTTTTTTCGGGCTCGTGCTGACCGTAAAAGCTATCCTTGCTTTGCACTACCCCTGCGTGAAAAGGCGTTTTCAGCTCACGCGCCGCATTCACAAGCGCCTCGGTCACAAAAAAGTCGGCAGTTGCGGGATATTCCTTTGGTGCGTAATGATCGGAGGTCCCCTCTTGCCTTACGGCAGACGAGGCTATAACGGTGTCGCCGCCCTTGACGTCGGTTTTTATGCCGCCCGCCGTGCCTATTCTTATAAAGGTGTGGGCGCCGCATTTTACAGCCTCCTCAACCGCTATTGCCGCCGACGGTCCTCCGATGCCCGTTGAAAGCACCCCCACTTTTTCTCCCAAAAGGGTGCCCGAGTAGCTTACGAACTCTCTTTTAGAGGCAAGAAATTTCGGCTCCTCCAAAAACGAGGCAATATACTCGACTCGCTCGGGGTCACCCGTTAAAATAACGTATTTACCGAGGTCGCCGTATTCAAGGTTAATGTGAAACTGCTTCATAACGTCACTTATTTTCTTTTAATTTTGAGCTTTAACGCGCGAAGGATAAATCTTACGGCAAAGGAAACGGGAATTGCCGCGAAAACCGTTTCAATAACGGTAAGACCGAGCACCGCCACGCCAAGGAAATAAAATCCCGCAATTGCCAGAAACGCCATTACACCCGTTATTATTTCCAAAAGGCTGTAGCTTTTAAGCTTTTTTTCCTTTAAAAAGTCGGTTATAAGCATTACGAGAAGCCTGAAGCTTATTGAGGCAAGAAGTATGGGAACCAGAGGTACGGACGAATCGTGACCGCCGAAGGTAAGAGAGAGAATAAGCGCCATTAAATTGAAGGCAAAAAAGCCCAAAAACTCGGCCGCTCTGTTTTTTACCATAAGGGAATAGATGCGGTAGCCGTCGCGCAGTCCGTTGAAATGAGTTGACTTGTTATCCTCAATATAGGTGGTGGAGATGGGAGCCTCCTCAAAGCATCTGCCGTTGTCGGCTGCCTCAAAGAGCATATTCATCTCATACTCAAAGCGGTTGCCTTTTATCTCCGAAAAGGGGATATAAAGGTCGGGGGTAATGCCTCTTACGCCCGTCTGGGTCTCGGTAAGCATTTTGCCGGTGAAGAGATAAAAGAAAAATTTGGTTATAGCGTTGCCCGATTTTGAGCGAAGGGGCATATCCTTGATCGAACGGCAGCCAAGCGCAAGGGTGTTTTTTCTGCCCTCGGTTTTAGCGGCAACCGAAAGAATATCCGAAACGGTGTGCTGACCGTCGCAATCGGCGGTTACAACGTATTCGGTGGGATATTTTTCGGCAATATACTTAAACGCAGTTTTAAGAGCAAAGCCCTTTCCTCTGTTGGGAGTGTATCTTATAAGCTCCACACCCTTTTTCTCTGCCTCGGCAAAGATGCCATCGTAGGCACTGCCGCCGCCGTCGTCGATTGCAATAACCTTGAAATCGGTGCGTGAATAAATATCGTCAAGAAATCTCAAAAACTTTTCGTCGGGCTTATATGCGGGAATTACGATAATCATATTTTGCTCTCCTTAATTTGAATTATCCGAAACCGAGGTATTTACGTCACCCTCGGGAGCGAAAACGGGCACGTCAACTATCGCAACGAGGTCGTAAAGGTTTATACGGTTTTCGTAAAGATTGTTTATTCTCTTTCCGTTGAAGATAAGGGTGGTGCTTGAGCCGCCGTCGAGGTTATAGGCATCGGTGCAGCCAAGCTCAAGGAAAAGATCTCTCATGTGCTTGAAGCCTGCGCCGCCGCTTTCCTTGTTGTCGCTGTCGCTTCTGGAGCCGTCGATAACAACAAAGTAGAAATGGTTTTTGCCTGCATAGCCTATTGCCGAGCGGGGATTCCAGTTGCCTATATTGCTGTATGCCGAGAAATCGGTAACTCCCTCGCCGTTTATAACGAGTGCGGGGCCAAAGTCAAGAGTAAACTTTGTGCCGCCCGAAACAAGCGAAATTGCCGCGTTCTTATTATTATAGTCTGCTGCCTTAAGTATTTCAAGGGTGTTATCCCTTTTAACGTTTACAAAGAATTTATCGCGAATAGAATAACGGTAAAGCTGTGAATGAACTATTTCAATGCCGTTTTTAACGTAGCCGTACTGGTCACCCGTTAAAGCAAGAATTGCGTTGTTTGCTGCCGCCATATCAAAGGTGTTTTCACGGTATGCCGAGCCGGTTCCGTAGCCGTTTTGAGAAATTATTCTCTGTAATGTGTCCTCGTGACCCTCGGTAATTTTAATATCGCAAATAAAGACGTTGCTCTTTTTCTTGGTGGTGCCGTTTGAGCCAATAAACTCGCGGTATTCCTTGGTTATGGTTATTTCAACCGCCTCGCTCTTATAATACCAGTAGCCGTTTTCGGGCTGTTCAATAAGAGTGGTGTAAACTATTTCGGGCTCGGAGCTTGTGCCACTTCCGTCACTGCTTACGTCGCTTGAGCCGCTTCCGCTTGACGCAGGCGGAATTGAGGGAATGTCAATGGGACCCTCTGCCGTGGGAATTACAAATCTTTCAAGCGCCCACACTCCAAGAAGAAGCGCCATACATAAAAACGATACCAGCACCGGTGCCGCACTTTTTCTTTTCTTTCTAACAACTGCCATTTCTTAAACTCCTCTTAACCCTTCAATTTATCAAGATAACGCGAATAATAAAACAAATATTGCTGTGCAAGTCCGGGGTAGCGCCCAAACCGCGTGTGATCCATATCGCCGTAAAGCGATTCCATCGTGCGCCGTATCCACACGTCAACGGGAAAGGCGTCAAGCCGATGAAAGCCAAACAAAAGCACGCAGGCCGAAACCTTATCGCCAACGCCCTTTATGCTCTTTAAAATTTCATTGCATTCATTATAACCCCCATTGTAAAGAAAATCAACGGGTATTTCGTTATTATTCCATTTATTAACGGCATCGGCAATATATTTTGCCCGAAATCCCGCCCTTATGGGGGCAAGATCCTCGGCGGTAACTCCCTTTAAATCCTTTGGAGTGGGAAAGGCGCGGTATTTTTTACCGTTAAAATCCATTTCCTTGCCAAACTCGTTGCAAAGCCTTTCAATAATTCCCCTTATCCGCGGAATATTGTTGTTTTGCGAGATTATAAAGGAAATGAGCGCCTCAAACGGCTCCTGATTGAGTATATGAAGTCCTTCTGAAAGTAAAGCCGCTTTTTTTATAATTTCATCGCCGCTTTTCGTTATTTCGGCGTTTAAATCAAGGTAACTCGATTTCAAATCGAGATAATTTATAAAATATTCGTCGTCACGCGGGTCGTTTTCGGTGTAAAGCACGCCGTCCTTAACGTAGCCCTTGAAATATCTGCTTCCCGCAACGCCCTCACTTACGCCGTTTTCATCGGTTTGAAAGCGGAAGCACTGGCCGCAATCGAAGGTGACCGCAAGATTTAATTTTTCAGAAAGTTTGTGCTCCACTTGCCTTTTTCTCCTTTTTTGTGTATAATAGAATAAAACGTTGAAAGGCGGACGAAATTATGCCCGAAAAAATATATACCATTCCGATAAACGAGGCGTTTGATAAAAAGTGCGGCTGCCCCATCTGCTCGCTTTACGAAACTCTTGAAAACAACGAGCTTGATTTAATTCTCGGCGCCTCGATGATGGAGCCCGATATAAGGGTTGCCACAAACCGTCTCGGATTTTGTAAGGAGCATTTTGAAAAGATGCTTCTTGCAAGAAAAAAGCTCCCTCTTGCCCTTATGCTTGAAAGCCACCTCACCGAGCTTTGCGAAAACCTCAAAAAAAATCCCGAGGCGCAGGCAAAGGCGTTTGGCTCGGTTACCGAAAGCTGCTATCTTTGCTCACGAATTGAAAACTACATTGAAAATATGTATTTAAACCTTTTCTGGCTCTTTGCCGAGGACGAGGAATTCAAGGAAAAGGTGCGCGACCAGAAATGCTATTGCATTCCCCACTACGCAAAGCTTCTTACCCTTGCAAAAAGCCGCCTCAAAAAGCCCGATTACAAGAAGTTTACCGAGTATCTGACAAACACCCAGACGGAATATCTCTCGTCGCTTTCAAAGGATATAACCGATTTTACAAAAATGTTTGACTACAGAAACGCCGACGCCGAGTGGGGCGATTTTAAAGACGCTCCCGAGAGAATTATCAAGGCATTAAATGCAAGCCTTACTGAGATTCGCTGATTTTACCCATTAAATATTCGTCAATGGTAACGCCGCTTTGGAAAATTTCCTTAGCGGCTTCTTTTCCGACGTAGCGAAGATGCCACTCCTCGGTGTCGTAGCCGGTGATGAATTTATTTTCCTTGGTATAGTGGATAATAAAACCGTATTTCCAAGAGTTTTCCTTTGCCCATTTGTAGCTTTCGGTCTTGCCGAAGTTGCCCATTGACTTAACGCCGTCGGTAACGTCGATTGCAAGGCCCGTCTGATGCTCGGAATGGCCCGGACGGGCGCTGTAAAGATCAACCGCCGCAACGTTGCCCTTCTCGTCGTCAAGATATTTGTTGTAAAGACGCTCCTGCTTTGCATAGTCGCGGTAGCCCGACTGACCCTTTATGGTGTAGCCGTCTGCCTTTGCCGCATCGCACATTTCAATAAATGCGTCGTAGGCGTCGCCCGCAAGCTGCACGTCGTAGCTGGTGCTTTTGTATTGCTTGGGAAGTGTTTTAAGGTCCTTCGGAACGAAATCCTCGCCGAGGTTGTAATATTTATTTACCAGAACGAGATAATTATCCTTATTGGGAGAATCCTTGATATCGGTGTAAAAGGGCTTATCAAAGCCGAGGTTTACGTATCTTACAACCTCCGTTTTGGTAAGCTTTTTTTGTTTTGCGGCATAGGCGACGTATCTTTCGGCGTTTTCCGAAAGATAGCCCTCGGTTTCCTCGTAGCCGTTTAAGGGAACGCTCGACACCTCACTTGACGCCTCGCTCGAAGCCTCGGAGCTTGTCTCACTTGAGGTTGATTCGGAGCTTGCCTCGCTTGATGTAATTTCGGAGCTTGTTTCCTCGGAGGAAACACCCGTATCGGAAGAAATTGCAGGCAAATCGGGCTTACCCACGGTAAACCACAAGGAAAGTGACAGCACTGTTACAAAAACGACTATAAACGCCGCCGATGCAAATTTTTTCATAATAATTCCTCCGTAACAATCCGTTAAAAACGGTTTGATCTTCTTCTGTTTTTCAAAACCTTTCTTCCTTTTTTTGCAAACTTTCTTATCTGATTGCGCTTTGAAAGGAAGTTGAAAAGAAAATATATTAAAACGAGCACCGCGGCGGTAATAACAACCGCAACGCCCACGTTAATAACAATGGGAAGCAAGTCGGCCTTTTTAACGTAAACTCCCGAGGAAAGGGTAATTTCGTTGTAGACCTGCACCGAGTCAAGCGAAAAATCCTCTTTTTCCTTTTCTGGACTTCTGCCAAGCGCGTCACAGCCCGACAAAACCGATGCAAACGGCTCCGAAAGGGAAGAAGCGGGTACCGAAACGGTAATTTTCTTTGCCGCGCGTGAAATATTCTTTTCAAAAACGAGAAACGCCTCGGTGCCGCCCGTTAAAACGGTTTTATATTCTGCATTTACTCCCGAAACGTTGATTACAGGCTCCGAATTAAATGCAGCCGCAGAATAGCCCGAAAGGCTGACTCTTATAACGTTTTCCGAAACAAGCTCGGCTTTTAAGGTTATTTCGGGCACAAAGGCAATATAATCAACGGCAAATCTGCCCTCAAGCGAAAGCTTCCATTCAGCGTGCTTTAAGGGGGCAAGAAGCCCGAAAAGGCTTGAGGTAAACGAAAAACCGTTTTCGCTTTCGAGCCTTATTTTGTTCGTGCCGCCGTTTATCCACGGTGAATTGTTTATTGCCTTTAGATTAACCTCGCCGTAAAGCTCCGCCTTTTCCGAAAAAGACATCTCGCATCGGCAAAAAAGGCGGTTATTTAAGTAAAGATAGTTTTTGTTAAGAAAAATATAGTTGTTATCGGGCTCAAACCAAAGATTTCCGCCCGTCACCTCAACTCTTACGCCTGCCGTGTCGGTAAAGCCCTCAAGGTCGTCCTCTTTATTGAAGGTAAAGCGGCTTTTGTAGTCGGAGGCGGAAATTTCCTCGGAGTCCTTTTTGGTAACGCCGTAGGAAATATCGTCAGGGTATATAAGCGCCGTTTCCACCGACGCCGAATTTTTAATTTTAACCGAGTTTACCGCTTCGCTCTTTACGTTGTATTCGTTTTGGTAAAAAAGCGCACCCGAAATCTCGCCGTAAACGTTCGAAAGCAAAACCGCCGCGGTGCAGTCAAAAACAGTGGTGTCGGTAATATAAAGGCTTTCAAAATTCAAAAGACTTATTCCTGCTTCAGAGCCGCTAATAACGCTTCCCGAAACCGAAAGGGAAAGCGAGTCTTTTGCCGTAATAGCACTGCCGCACGAATAGAAAAAGCAATCTTTTACAAAGCCGCTTTCGCCGCTTGTTTCAAGGTAACCGAAATCGGTGCCGCTTGCAAAGATTGCCTCCTTACACTCGGTAAAATAGCAGCCCTCAAAGGAAACGTTTTTCGAGTCCTTAATATAAACGGCTGTGCTTTGCCCAAAAAAGTCGCAGCCTGCAAAGGAAACATCCTCTGCGTTTTCAAGCCTTACGCCGTTTTCACCATAAAAATAGCAGTTTTCAAAGGTAACTCCCTTTGCAGAAACGGCAATTTCTCCCGCATTGTAAAAGCGGACGTTTTCAAACACCGCACCGTCTGAAACAGAAAGGGTGCTTCCGTCGGTAACGGCGGTCATTTCAACCTCCGCCGCAAAGGCAAAGAGTGGCGCCAAAAGGCAAAGGGAAAGCGCCGCGCACAAAATAAAACGCGCGGTTTTTATTAAAATTGCCTTTCCCTTTGTCATAATTACCTCTTAAATATCGTTTTTGATAATATCCTCGTAGCTTTCTCTCTTTATCCAGAGAGAGTCCTCCTTATTGGAAACGGCAACCACTGCCGCACGGGGAATTCTGTTGTAGTTCATTGCCATCGAATAGTTATAAGCACCCGTTGCAAGCACCGAAAGCAGCTCGCCCGATTTCATTTCGGGAAGAAGCACCTTCTCCTGAATAAGGTCGCCGCTTTCACAGCATTTGCCCGCAATGGTGTATTCCTTCGTTTTTTCATCGTTTAAGCGGGTGGGCGCCAAAACGGTGTATTCCGATTTGTAAAGGGCATAGCGGGGGTTATCTGTCATACCGCCGTCAACGGCAAGGTAGTTTTTAATGCCCTTTATCTCCTTTATGCTTCCAACGGTGTAAAGGGTAAGACCTGCGGGACCGACAAGGCTTCTTCCCGGCTCCATAAAGATAAAGGGAAGGGAAAGAGAAAGACGGGCGCAGACCTCCTTTACCCTCACGCTTATCTTTTCAATGTAAGCGCCGTAGGGAACGGGATCGTTTTCCTCGGTGTATTTGATGCCGTAGCCGCCGCCGAGGTTAAGCTCTGTAAGAACTATGCCAAGCTCGTTTTTTATCTTTGCCATAAAGTTAAGCATTACCTCTGCCGCGTCCTCAAACGGCTCTATATCGAAAATCTGCGAGCCGATGTGGCAGTGAATGCCGGTAAACTCAATGTTTTCCATTTTAAGGGTTTCTTTTGCAATTTCATAAGCCTCGCCGTTTTCAAGGGCAAAGCCGAATTTCGAATCTATTGAGCCGGTGCGCACGTAATCGTGGGTATGTGCGTCGATTCCGGGCTTAATGCGGAACATTATCTTTATCTTCTTGCCTGCCTCGCCCGCAAATGCGTTTAAGCGCTCAAGCTCAAAAAGGTTATCTACTATAACGTGGCCGACGCCGTTTAAAACAGCCATTTTAAGCTCTGCGTCGGTCTTGTTGTTTCCGTGAAAGCAGATAAGCTCTGCGGGGAAGCCCGCCTTTAACGCGGTATAAAGCTCGCCGCCCGAAACAACGTCAAGTCCAAGCCCCTCTGCGGCGGCAAAGCGACAGCTTTCAAGGCAGCAAAACGCCTTTGAGGCGTAAAGTATTCTGCCGTTTCCAACGCCGTATGCCTTTTCAATGGCGTTTTTGTATTCGCGGGCGGTCTTTGCCATAAAGTCCTTGTCCATAACGTAAAGGGGAGTGCCGTATTTCTTTGCAAGATATTCTGCATCAACGCCGCCTATCGTAAGACGTCCGTTTTCGTTTTTCAAATTTTCGGTAAGAAGCATTTTATTCACCTTTATCCTTTTTGGGTATTCCTTTATTCTGAAGCCAGAGCATAAGCACCGCAACGTCGGCGGGCGAAACGCCCGAAATTCTCGATGCCTGACCTATGCTTCGGGGCTTCATTTTATTTAACTTCTGTCTTGCCTCAAGACGAAGCCCCGTAATAAGGGAGTAATCGGTATTTTCGGGTAAAAGCTTCGATTCCTCCTTCAAAAAGCTTTCGGCTTCCTTTTCCTCGCGCTTAATGTAGCCCTCGTATTTCAAGGCAACCTCAACCGCCTCGGTTATATCGCGTGAAAACTTTTTCCTTTCGGGGTCTGCCACCGCCAGAAGCTCGTAGCTCACTCTCGGACGCTTTATAAGCTCCGAAAGCCTTGCGCCCGTTTTAAGCGGCTCGCTTTCAACCGACAAAAGGGCATCGTTCAGCTCCTTTGTGGGGCGCGCCGTGGTGGCGGAAAGTCTTTTTATCTCTTTTTCTATTTTTCTTTGCTTTGAAAGATACTGCTTATATCTCTTTTCGTCAATAAGTCCCACCTCGTAGCCCGTGGGGGTAAGGCGCCTGTCGGCGTTATCCTGCCTTAAAATAAGGCGGTATTCCGAGCGGGAGGTCATCATACGGTAGGGCTCGTTTGTGCCCTTTGTAACGAGATCGTCAATAAGGGTGCCAAGGTAAGAAGATGAGCGGGGAAGCACGAGCGGCTCCTCGTTTTTAATGTATTTAACGGCATTTATGCCTGCAATGAGTCCCTGACCTGCCGCCTCCTCGTAGCCCGAGGTGCCGTTAAACTGGCCTGCGCCGAAAAGTCCGCTTATATTTTTGAATTCAAGGCTTGCCTTAAGCTCGGTGGGGTCTATGCAATCGTACTCTATCGCATAGGCGGTGCGCATTATCTTAACGTTTTCAAGGCCGGGGATAGTCTGCATAAGCTTTATCTGCACGTCCTCGGGAAGAGATGAGGAAATTCCCTGAACGTAAATTTCGTCGGTGGTAAGACCCATAGGCTCCAAAAACAGCTGATGGCGCTTTTTATCGGCAAATCTCACTACCTTATCCTCAATCGAGGGGCAGTAACGGGGACCTACGCCCTCAATAACGCCCGTATAGAGCGGGGAGCGGTCAAGGTTTTCCATTATTACCCTCTTTGTTTCGTCGTTAGTGTAGGTAAGATGGCAGACCGCCTTGTTTTCGGGCGGCTTTTTCGAGGTAAAGGAGAAGGGACAAAGGTCGGTTTCTCCCTCCTGAATCTCGCATTTCGAAAAGTCTATTGAGGAGCGCTTTATTCTTGCGGGGGTGCCGGTTTTAAATCTCACAAGGTTAACTCCCGCATCTTTAAGACAAGAAGAAAGGGAAACCGAGGGGAAAAGACCGTCGGGTCCCGAGGGATAGTTTACCTCGCCTATAAGCACTCTGCCCATAAGGTAGGTGCCCGTTGCAATTACAACCGCCTTTACGGGGAAAACGGCGCCGAGATGTGTAACCACCGCAGAAACCGCCTTTTTGCCGCACTTTTCCTCAAAGAGAATTTCGGTAACCTCGGCCTGCTTTAAGTCGAGGTTTTCGGTCTTTTCAATGACCTGCTTCATATATTCGGTGTAGCGGCGTCTGTCAATCTGTGCGCGCAGGCTGTGGACCGCAGGTCCCTTGCCGCGGTTAAGCATTTTTATCTGAATGGCGCAGGCGTCTGCCGCCTTGCCCATTTCGCCGCCCAGTGCATCAATTTCCCGCACCAAGTGCCCTTTTGCCGTGCCGCCGATCGACGGATTGCACGGAAGGTTCGCTATGGCGTCCAAGGATATGGTGAATAGTACCGTGTCGAAGCCCATGCGAGCTGCGGCAAGCGCCGCCTCAATGCCCGCATGCCCCGCGCC